>JBJYXQ010000482.1:0-3471 GCA_046260035.1 Anaerolineae bacterium | reverse complement strand
CTGGCTGAAAGATAGGGCGTATGAATGGGACGCCACGACTATCGCCGCAAATGGAATGCTCTCTGTCTACCACACAGCGCTGGCCGTCAGGTGCTTCTCCGAAGCGGGAGAGACGGACTTTTCGACTGTTCCCGATTGTCTGGAGGCTCTCGCCGATGCGCAAAATGCCGATGGCGGTTGGGATGCTCACCTGTGGGGCCCCGACATCGAATCGCCCACCAAAGTCTACAGCGAAGTGGGCGCGACAAGCTACGCTATTCAGGCGTTAGCCGAGACCGGAGATATGCAGTATGCCGATGGTGTGCGACGTGCCATCGATTGGCTGCTGGCGCTGCAAAACGACGACGGTAGCTGGAATTATGGAAGCTGCCATCCCGGTGCAGCAAACCTCAGCGGTTCACCGGATATCAAAAAGACCTGCGAGGCTTTGCAGGGGATCCTTGTTGGAAAAACGTATGGTGTCTGGGATGCAACCTTTGCGGCTCCTATTGACAAAGCAGTCGAATGGCTGCAGGGACAAGAAAAACCCATCTTTGGTGAGAACAAGCAGATCGAGGGTTGGGGATGGTTTTCCAGCACCTTTGATTATGAAGTGTCGTGTCTGACGCTGGAAACCCTGGTCAAAATGCCCGATCCGCCGCTCACGCTTCTCGGATCCAACGTCAACTGGTTGATCAAGAGTCAATGCACAGATGCCAATCGTCTTGAAGACGGCAGTTGGCTTAAGGGTGACACAGCCCGCATAACCCTGTCTCTCATCGAGTATTACAAGACGATAAGCACCAGTTCGCTATTCGAATAGTCTACATCGTATGCACAGAGATCGCATCTATTTCCTTGTCAAAGATCCCCATTGGACTTTTATATGGTGGGACATCACCCCAGAGACCCTGAACGACATCCGGGCACATATGGACGGGCAGATGCCGCCATTGATCCTGCGCGTGCACGAATACGACGTTTTTGACACGACGCGCGTGCACTACACATTTGATGTCCCCATCACCGGTGACACCAACCACTGGTACCTGAACATCTGGCAAGCTGACCGTAAGTACCTCGTCAACATCGGATTCAAGGCTCCCTTTCCATCCACCAATACAGGCGACGCACCACAAGAGGCTTTGTTCTGCGTCATTGCCCGGTCGAATACCATTTACCTTCCCCCAGATGGCCCTTCTGATTCAACCGAAGTGCAATGGAGCACGCTTGATCTCCGGGGACAGATAGCATGATGGAAGAAAAAGGCTATCTCCTCATCGTATTGAACACCCATATGCCTTTCGTGCATAGCCCTGAGGTGGGCTATTCCTCAGAGGAAACCTGGCTGTTCGAAGCGATGACCGAATGTTATATCCCGCTCATCCGAGTCTTTCAGAAACTATATGCAGATGGCATAGATTTCAGGATCACCCAGTCACTTACCCCCTGCCTTCTTTCGATGCTAGCGAACGTCGAGGTACAAGACCGGTATCTGCAGTACCTCGACGATCACATCCGCCTGGCGGTGGCAGAAACCACCAGACTCCAGGCGCAACCCCGTTTACGCCGGTTAGCATACGCATACGTCGAGCACTATACACAATTGAGGGAATATTTTGTCCAACACTGGCGTAAAAACTTGCTCACGGCTTTCAAAGCTTTAAATGACTCCGGAAAAGTCGCGCTTTTGACATCTGGCGCGACACACGCTTACTTCCCCTTATGGGAACTCTACCCCCAGATGGTTGACTTGCAGATCCAGATTGGCGTCCAGCAATACCGCCAGGCTTTTGATCGCGATCCGCTCGGATTTTGGCTGCCGGAGTGCGCGTTCTATCCAGGCGTAGATCGCTTGCTAAGAAAATCCGGTCTGCGCTATTTCTTCCTGGATTCGCATGGGCTCTTGAACGGCCATCCACGTCCCAAATACGGGGTCTATGCGCCGATTCATTGCCCCTCCGATGTTGCCGCATTCGGGCGCGATTGGGAATCCCATGACCTGGTCTGGCTTAAAGACAAGGGGTATCCTGGCGACCCGCATTATCTTGACCATGATCGTGATATTGGTTACGAATTGCCAGAAGACTATCTTTTTCCCTTCACCCACTGCGAACATCGCATCCCTACAGGAATAAAATATCACCGCTTGGGGGCGGTATGGGGCAGCGACGTCTACGAACCGGAGGCCGCCATCGCGCGCTGCGACGCGCACGCCGACCATTTTGTGCACCGTTGCCAGGAGCAAGTTGAGCGTCTGTACCAGCAATTGGGGAAGAAACCCGTCATCGTCGCTTTGTTCGACACCGAACACTTTGGGCACTGGTGGCACGAAGGTCCCACGTGGCTTGATCTGGCGATTCGAAAACTGGCGTGTGACCAAAACACCGTCAAATTGGTCACGGGAGCTGATTACCTGACGATGTACCCTACCAACCAGGTCGTTATGCCTTCTATGTCAAGCTGGGGCTATCAAGGATATAACGAAACGTGGCTTATGGGAAGAAATCACTGGATTTATCCCCAACTCTATGCCGCGGTTGAGGACTTTGAACACTTACTCAGCCTGTTCCCATCCCCGCAGGCCGACATCCGGCTAGCGCTCAATCAATATCTGCGCGAGTTGCTCCTGGCGCAAAGCAGCGATTGGGCCTTTATTCTGCACCAAGAGACGGCCCAGGACTATGCTGCCGGCAGAGTCAAAGCGCACATCGAGAATATGACCAGGATTTACCAGCAGGTGCTCCAGCAGACACCGGACAAACAATGGTTGATCGCCTTGCAAAAGGGAACGCCACTCTTCCCGGAGATGGATTTACTCACCTACTATCGTCAGTCCGAATCCGTAAATGCCTGAACCACAACAATGCTGTGCTCCGCCACACGATAATAGTAGTCTTCGACCACAGGTGCCACGCTTGGAAGGCAAAAATCATCGGGAGAAGGTGACGCTGTATCGACGATGCGATGCCAACGCACATTTTCGAACAACGGTGGCAACTCAAATGTGAGGGGTTCCCAATACGCATTGAGCATTATGTGTAAATGTTCACCCAACGCACGATGGTGCAATTCAAACGCCAGGCTGTGTGAGATCGACCGCCAATCCGGTTGGCCCAGATGGATACCGTGCCAGGTTAAGCGCGTCCCGTTGTTGTTGGTGCTAGTGGACCAAAACTGCTCTTCACGGAAGACCTCCAGATCCTGCGTATACTGAATGATTTGGCGCACAAAACGCAGAATCCCCACGTGACGCTTTACATCGTCCCAATCGAACCAACTAATCTCGTTGTCCTGACAATAGGCATTGTTGTTCCCGCGTTGTGTCCGGCGCACTTCATCGCCCATCAACAGCATCGGCGTGCCTTGCGATACAAACAGAAGCGTCAAGAAATTCTTGATTTGCCGTGACCGCAGCGCCTGTATAGCAGGATCGTCTGTCGGCCCCTCTCCCCCGCAATTCCAACTGATATTGACCTCAGTGCCATCTTC
>JBJYXQ010000481.1:0-2567 GCA_046260035.1 Anaerolineae bacterium | reverse complement strand
CCCCTGATGGCGGAAAAGGCGCTGGAGATGCTGCGGCGTTCGCTGGACGCTTTCGTACAGCAGGACGTCGAGGCGGCGCGGGCGATCCCTGCCGACGATGATGAGGTGGATCACCTTTACGAACAGGTCTATACCGAGTTGATGACCCTCATTCGTGCGGATCCGGCAAACATCGAGCAGGCCAATTATCTACTTTGGGCGGCCCACGATCTAGAGCGCGCCGCCGACCGCGTGTCGAACATCTGCGAACGCATCCTGTTTACCGTGACCGGACAGCTTTCAGAATTCGACTCGCAGGTCTCCATCCGCAAGTTCGAGAGCTAGATAAAGACATTTTCGTCAACGGTAAAGAAACACAACCGCCCATCCAGCGACTGACGCGGATGGGCGGTTTGGTTATCAGCGCATTGCAGGCTGCGTTCTTAAGACACAGCGTGCTCTGCTTGGTGTCACATCCTATACAGCACTCCGATCCGGCAGCGCGTCGAAGTCTGGCACATCCACCACGAAGACCTGTCCATAGCCCTGTGGATCCGCGGTGTAGACGACCTGCGTCCCCTCAGCGTTGAAACATGGATGGATGTGGACACGCTGAATGTGGAACGAGCCACGATGCCACGCCAGCACCTTCGGTCCTTGGAACTGCCCATCCTTGAAGCGCCACAACAACAGATACGGGTTCCTGGCATCACCGTCGCCGATGACGAGATCGAGCATGTAGCTGTGGAAGTGCCAACAGTGCCCCTCGAAAGGCGCTTCAACCTGGTCAGTGTTATCGTAGCGGATCGCGCCATAGACCGGGCCGGCGGGTGTTGTGCCGTGGTAGCCGATGTGCTCGCCATCGCTCATCCAGTACTCGTGTCCGATCGCCTCGTCGGGCGCATTGGGGCGAATCTGCCATACCTTACCCGTGTCCAGATCGAGGCCCCAGATGCGATTTTCAACCAGATTCCACGGCCCTTCATGACAGAACGTAACGATATTGGGCAATGTGGGCGAGGCATTGAAATGCCCGAGCCAATAGTTCTCTGTGTAAACCAGTTCGGGCTCGCCGCCATCAACCGGGATCTTCATAACCAGCGAATGCGGATGCGCTTCCCACGTCTCACGGAAACCAACGTAGCCGTGACCCAGGTCCACCATAAATTGGTCGGAGAGGTCTTGAGTGTATCCCGCACAGATGTACTTCCCGTCGGCGGTGGCGTTGGCGCTCCCGCCCCGGTAGCCTTCCGGGCGCGTGTAGAGCGGGCGCGTCTCCAACGTCGCCAGATCAAGCGCCGTCAAGACATCGCCCTGGGTAAAGTAGATTTCCTCGCGGGCGGGATTCTTGCTCAGGCCGCCAGGTTCGCCCAACGCCGGATCAAGGTCGGTAAGCTGCGTGATTGCGCCACTTTCCAGATCAACGCCAAAGAGATTCGTCCTGTTCTCCCGGTCGGAATAAAAGACGATTTTGCGCCCGTTATCGTACCAGCAAGGATACGTGAAGTAGAAGTGGTTGCTGTGTCCCTTGTAATTCGTGTACTGGCGTACCGTCGCCCCGCTGACCGGGTCCGTGTACACCGCCAACTCCGATGCCCAATGTGAACCAAGATTCAGTTTTCCCATATTTCTCCTCCAATAGTTAGTTTCATCTCGACGCATGATTTGTGAAAGGTCTGTCACGTCTCACGCATCATGTATCATCAATACGGATACTCGTACCAGTCCAACAGCCCCAGCGGTGTCGCCGCGCCAGCGTAGAGGAGCATGGACGTGTATTTATCCGCAAAGGGACGCCCCCTACCCTCGCCATCGATCACCGCGCCGCTGTCGTCAGCGTACTTCGGACGATCCCGTGCACCGGTCTCCGCGCCTGCCGCCGCAAATTGCCGCGTAGCGATCTTGAGGTACTTCTCATCACCGGTGATGCGGTAAGCGTGCGTCAAAGCCTCCAGCAGGTGATAGGTAGGCGCGGTACGGCGCAACGATGGCAACTCTTTGTAGTAAGACACACCGTCAGGTCCTATACAGTGCGCCAGCATGTCGTCCACCGTACCGACGATCAACGCTTTCACCCGCTCCGCCAGCTCGCCATCCGACTCGACAAGCAGGTAACGCGCGAAGGAATTGACCGTCAAGGAGATCATAAACGTCACGCGCGGCATACTATGACTGGTGTACGGCGCCAGCAATGCCCCGTAGCGGTCGAACCAATCAAGGTACATCGTCACCAGCTTGCGCGCCTCATCGCGCCAGCGATCCTCGCCTGTACCGATCCACATCCCCACGAGCGCTCGCAGCGCCCACCCGCCCTCGCGCACCGACGTCTCGCCGGGCGTCTTCATATGCGGGCGATCCATATGCCGGAGGATGTTCTCCGCCACCGAGTGCGCTGCGTCAAGCGCCTCGCGCCGCCCGGTGAAGAAGTAGTAGTCGAGTAAGCCTTCTGTCCACTCATGCGATGGCGTGACGCGGCCGGTGACGTGATAGCGTGTGTGGATTTTCAGACCGCCGTGGAGCAACGGATCAGGGCTGTAGTGGCACAAATCTACGTCAAGCCAATGCCGTGCCGAGACGAGGGATGAATC
>JBJYXQ010000480.1:0-7634 GCA_046260035.1 Anaerolineae bacterium | reverse complement strand
CCGGGTGTTGTTTCCCTTAGGTTTGGGGACGGCGCTCTCGCTGATGGGCGACGCCACATTGTATACCGTGCTGCCTACGCACACAGCCGATGCCGGGATCACACTCGCCAGTGTCGGCGTGATGCTGGGCGTCAACCGGGCGGTGCGCCTTTTTCTGAACGGGCCGGCGGGCCTGGCCTATGACCGTTGGCCCCGGCGACGGCTCTTCATCCCGGCCTTGTTTGTGGGGGCGCTTTCCACCGCGCTCTATGCTGTGATGCGTGGATTCTGGCCGTTGTTGATCGCGCGCATGTTGTGGGGCCTAGCCTGGTCGGGCATCTGGGTCGGCGGCGCGACGATGATTCTCGATGTCACCGTTGCCCAGGATCGGGGACGCTGGACCGGCTTTTACCAGACGTGGTTCTTTCTGGGAGCGGCGTTGGGCTCTTTGCTGGGCGGCGCACTCACCGATGGGGTGGGATATGCGTCGACCATGTGGATCGGCGCGGCTCTGACCACGGTCGGTGCTCTGGTGGCGTTGGCCTTGCTGCCGGAAACGCGAAAGCAGACGGCTGGCGCGCATTCAGCCGCGCATCCGCGTCATTCTCCGGAAGAAGCTGCCCGTCCGCGATTGCGCGCCAATAGCGATCTGTGGTCTGCGGTGACATTGCAGGGGATCAACCGTTTTGTGATCTCTGGGGTGCTCACGGCAACATTGGGGCTTTTGGTACAAGCTCGCTTGCAGGATGCTGATATCCGGCTAGGCGTGGCGACCCTCACCGGCATCTTGATGGCGGGACAGACGCTTTTCAGCATGCTTGCTGCCCCGTTCTCCGGCGTGCTTTCCGATCGTTTGGGGAGTCGCTGGGGCGTGGTGGCGTTAGGGTTGGCAGTTGGCGCCGTGGGGATGGCTTTGCTGGCCTGGGGCGTGTGGGGCGGTATCCTGGCTGGCGCGCTGCTGATCGCCGCATCGAAGGGCGCATTGCAATCGATGGCGACGACGGTAACCGGCGATGTGGTCAGTTCGGCGCAACGCGGTCGTGCTATTGGGCTGTTGCATACAGCCGGTGACTTGGGCAGCGCGATCGGCCCGTCGGTGGCCTACGCGCTGTTGCCCTGGCTGGATTTGCACGTCATCTACTGGCTTTGTGCGGGCATCTTCGCGTTGAGCTTTGGCTTGGCATTGTGGATGCAGAGCCGGAAGTCTTTGGCGCTGCCGGCAGAAGTACAATCGTCGTGAGCCGCTGCATGCTGCGATACTGGAGGTGTAAGCCGCATTTTGCCACACCGTAACTGGAAAGCGCGTTTCTATACAATATGGATCGGCCAGGCGTTCTCGCTGGTGGGCAGTTCTCTCGTCCGCTTCGCCATCATCTGGTGGCTCACGGAGAAAACCGGCTCACCTCGGGTGTTAACCACCGCGAATCTGGTGTCGATGTTGCCCTCCGTGCTGCTCGCGCCTTTCTCCGGCGCATTGGTGGATCGCTGGAACCGGCGTTGGGTGATGGCCATCTCAGATGCGTTGACGGCGCTCTTTACGGCGGTGCTGGCTTATCTCTATTGGCGCGGCGCCGTAGAAGTCTGGCAAGTCTACGTTCTCTTGTTCCTGCGGGCTTTTGGCGATGTCTTTCAATCGCCGGCGATGAACGCGTCAACGTCACTGATGGTGCCCAAGGACCAGTTATCGCGCGTTGGCGGGATGAACGAGTGGTTGATGGGCGTCGTCAATATCGTTTCACCGCCGCTTGGCGCATTGTTGGTGGCGACGATTTCGATGCAGGGGACACTGGCGATCGATCTGGTGACCGCCGTGCTTGCGATTGCGCCGTTGCTCTTCATCAGCATTCCCCAACCGCCTGCGTCGCCGGCTTCGCGGAAGGCAACTTCTGTCTTTGGCGAGATGGTCCAGGGATTTAGCTTTGTGTGGAACTGGCGCGGTTTGTTCTTTATGTTTTTGGTGATCGCGCTTTTGCGCTTCTTTATGGCACCGGCCTTCTCGTTGTTACCGTTGATGGTGACCGAGCATTTTGGCGGGGCCGCGCTGGAACTGGCTTGGATAAATTCGGCACATGGATTCGGTTTCATCGCTGGTGGTGTGATCCTGGGAGTGTGGGGCGGCTTTAAACGGCGTACCTTGACAGCCGTTTTCGGATTGGTCGGCGTAGGGCTGGGATCGCTGGCGTTCGGGCTGGTTCCTGCGGATGCTTTCTGGTTGGCGCTGGTGATGATGTTCTTGCGCACGATGATGCTGCCGATGGTCCGTGGATCGGTGATGGCGATTTTCCAATCCTATGTGCCCCCCGCCATGCAGGGACGTGTTTTCACGATTTTGTTAAGTTCGCTTTCGCTGATGGCGCCCTTCGGTCTGGCGATAGGAGGACCGCTGGCAGAAGCCTATGGCGTGCCGCTCATCTTTGTCATCACCGGCATCGGCTGTTTGGGCGTGGCCTTAATCTGGGCACTTACACCGGCGATTCTTTATTTGGAAGACGATTCGCCGAAGCTCGCCACGCCGGTTTCTGGCACGGCGCAAGCGCAAATGCTTGACGACGGCGCGTGATAGAGAGTGTTTTGAAGTTCTATTGCAAAAGTGTTTCAATCGGCCAGACAATTTGCGGATAGATTCTTAGTTTTGTGTTCAAGTCAGTACATACATTTATATCGAAAAGGAGTATGCTTATGGTGACTGCAGAGATGGCAACACAAACCGTTCTGCCCCGTTGGCGGGGCTTTAATTTGTTGGAGATGTTTACCGTAAAGAGCGACGGAAATTTCCGCGAGGACGATTTCCGCTGGATGCGCGATTGGGGCTTCGACTTCGCCCGTATCCCGGCGTGCTATACACTGTGGATCGAGGATGACGATCCCTACAAGCTCTACGAGCCGATGTTGGAAAAAGTGGATCGCGTGGTGCGTTTGGGGCAGCAGTACGGCATCCACATCTCCCTCAACTTCCACCGCGCGCCGGGCTACTCGGTCAACCGCGAGCGTGATGAGCCGTACAACCTGTGGAAGGATCAGAACGCGCTGGATGCCTTCTGCTTCCACTGGCAGAGCTTTGCCAAACGCTACCGGGGTATCGCTTCGACCGATCTGAGCTTCGATCTGGTCAATGAGCCGCCGAATCCGGAGGAAGGCCGTCCGCCGCACTACCCGATGACGCGCGCGGACCACGAACGCGTCGTGCGCGCGGCCGTCGCTGCCATCCGCGAGATCGATCCCGGCCGGCTCATCATTGCCGATGGGATGGGCTACGGGCGCATCCCCGCGCCGGAGTTGAACGACACCGGCATCGCACAGAGCTGCCGCGCCTACGAGCCGATGGGCATCAGTCACTACAAGGCGAGCTGGGTCAATGGGATGGATTGGCCTGTACCGCAATGGCCTGGCGCATGGCACTACGGTGAGACCTGGGGCCGTGCTGAGTTGGAGCAGGCGTACCAACCGTGGATTGATCTGGCAGCGCAGGGCATCGGCATTCACTGCGGCGAAGCCGGGGCGTTCAGTTACACGCCGCATAAGGTCGTGCTGGCGTGGTTCCGCGACGTGCTGGAAATCCTCACGCCGCACAACATCGGCTACGCGCTGTGGAACTTACGCGGCTCGTTTGGCATCGTCGATTCCGGGCGAACCGACGTAATTTATGAGGAATGGCACGGTCACCAACTCGATCGCGCGTTCCTGAAACTGCTGCAGGCATTCTGAGTGCGTCGTAGTTCACCGACAATGAATGAAAGTTCAATTGCCCGACTACCAGACTTACGACTACAAGACTTTTTATAGGAGGAAAAATGGATAAAGAGACCTATCTTAGCGCAACCGCCGCGACGCGCCCGGAGCGTATCCGCTGGTGGCAAGAAGCGCGCTTTGGGATGTTCGTCCACTGGGGATTGTACGCCCAGTTGGGCCGTCACGAATGGGTGATGAACCGCGAGCGCATCCCGGTGGCGGAATACGAAAAACTCGCCGACACGTGGAAACCGAAAGACCGTCCCGCTCGCGAGTGGGCGGCCATGGCAAAACAAGCCGGGATGAAGTATATGGTGATGACGACCAAACATCACGAAGGCTTCTGCCTGTGGAATACGCAGCAGACGGACTACAACGCCGTCAAGCGCGGGCCGGGGCGCGACCTGGTACGCGAGTACGTCGAAGCGTGCCGCGAGTTCGATCTCAAGGTCGGCTTCTACTACTCGCTGATGGACTGGCACCATCCTGATGGCGCGCTGTGCGCTGCCGACGAGGCCGCTCGTCGCCGTTTCCTCGACTTCACGCAGGGCTGTGTGCGCGAGTTGATGAGCAACTACGGTAAGATCGATATCCTCTGGTACGATGTCTCATGGCCGCTGGCGACGCCCGAACTGTGGGAGAGTGTCGAAATGAGCACGATGGCGCGCGCATTACAGCCCCATATCCTCATCAACAACCGCGCCAAGCTGGACGAAGACTTCGGCACGCCGGAGGAACACGTCACCGCTGCGGAGTCCGGTCGCGCGTGGGAAGCATGCATGACGTTCAACGGTTCGTGGGGCTATATGCCGATCTCACCCGACTGGCGTTCCACACGCGAGGTGCTCGCCATGCTGCGCACCGCGGCTGCCGGGCAGGGCAACCTGCTGCTCAACATCGGCCCTGCTCCCGATGGGTCTGTCCCGCCGGAGGCCACCGAGCGGCTCACTGACGTCGGCGCGTGGGTCGCACAGAATGGCGAGGCGCTCTACGGACAGGTGGATCGCGCCGACCGCGATCGCGTCGATTGGATGCCGACGGGTGCGTGGACGCTCAAGGGCAATACGGCCTACTTCTGGTGCACGCGCTGGCCTGGGCGGGAGCTCGTGATCGGCGGACTGCAGACCAAAGTGAACGAGGCGTCGTTCCTGGCGAGCGGGCAGCCGATCACCTTCGAACAGTGCGAGAATCGTCTGGTGCTGAAGAATCTACCGTACCACGATCCCGATCCTATCGCCGGCGTTACCATCATCAAGCTGGAGTGCGATGCGCCGCCGGTGCAGAAACTCGGCGCGGGGTACGTGCTGTTGGCTTAATCACTTGGGGTGGGGATATGGGGGCGGGTGCAGCCTGCCCCCAAGCCTCTCCTTCTCTCTCTTTTCTAATGGAGGCTATGATGAAACCAGAACTGATTGCCGATTACAACTGCCGCACGGGAGAAAATCCGCTGTGGCATCCCGACGAGCAGCGCCTGTACTGGGAGGACATCCCCAACGGGCGGCTCTTCCGCTACGATCCGGCGACGGGCCATCACGAGATGTGCTACGAAGGCCGGCCCATTGGCGGGTTTACGATCCAGGCCGACGGAGCGCTCCTGCTCTTCCAGGACAAAGGGACGGTCACGCTCTGGCGCGATGGCGCGATGGAGACCGTCATCGAGGAGATCCCCGCTGAAGTGGACACGCGCTTCAACGACGTGATCGCCGATCCCGCCGGGCGCGTCTTCTGTGGCACGATGCCCACGCCGGAGCGCTCCGGGCGGCTCTACCGCCTCGATCTTGACGGCGCGCTAACCGAGGTTGTCGACGGCGTCGGCGTCTCCAACGGCCTGGGCTTCACGCCTGACCGCAAGGGCCTGTACTACACTGACACGACCAAACACGTCATCTACCTGTTCGACTATAACGAAGCCACCGGCGCGATCACCAACCGCCGCGATTTCATCCGCGTGCCGCAGGTACCGGGTGAAGGCCACCCCGACGGTATGACGGTGGACGCGGAAGGCTACGTCTGGGGCGCGCGCTGGGATGGCAGTTGCCTCGTCCGTTACGCGCCCGACGGGACAGAGGTGCAGCGCATTACCTTCCCCGCGAAGAAGGTGTCCTGTCCCACGTTTGGTGGCCCGGACTACACCGATATCTACGTCACCACGGCGAACGTCCAGGGCAAAGAAATCGAAGGCCCCGGCGCGGGCGCGCTTTTTCGCGTCAACTTGGGCATCAAGGGTGTGCCGGAGTTTCGGTCAAGAATAGGCGAATGAGCGAATCAGCGAATAACGAATTACGAAATACGAACTTGGATTATTTCAGGAGCAGAGTTAATGAAGATAACAACCAAAGATGAGGGGCGCGACCACAGGCGCGAATTATGGATCGAGGGCGAGGAGAAAGCCGTTTGCCATCTCTGGGTCATCGATTTCACGATGCGTATCGGCATCACCACGGTGCGGATGGCGGGCATCGGCGGTGTCCATACCGAGCGTGCGCATCGAATGAAGGGCTACATGCGCCACCTGTATGAGGACACCGTCCAGTATATGATCGCCGAAGGCTACGACGTTTCGATGCTCTTTGGCATCGAAAACTTTTACACCAAGTTTGGCTACGCGCCGGGCTTGGCGGCTTTCGAGTGCAAAGTCAAGACGCGCGATGCGGAAGTGTCTTCCGGAACTGCCGCCGCTGCCGGATCGTATGTCACTCGGCCCATCGGCGAGACGGATATGCCCGCCGTACTCGATCTCTATAACGCCAACAACGCCACGCGTGTGTGCAGCGTGGTGCGCACACTGGAGGATTTCTCAAAATTCAGCAAGGGTACGTGGTACGGCACGCCACCGGACACGCAACTGTGGGAAGACGCGAACGGCAAACTGCTGGCTTATGCCACCTGGGATCACTATGACAAAGCCGTAAAGGTCGCCGAGGTGGAGGCACGTGACGATGCGTTCTTCCCCACACTCCTTAGCTTCTTCGCTGCGCAGGCAGTGGATAAACGCTGCGAGGACGTGCAGCTCTTCATCCCGCCCGACCATCCCTTTGCCGAGTACGTGCAGCGCTTCGGCGCTGAATGGAAGGTGGTGTATCCGCGTCACGGCAGCGGGATGCTGCGCCTGCTCAACCAACAGCCGTTCTTCGAGCAGATCGCGCCGGAACTGGAACGCCGGCTGGCGCTTTCGTGTTCTGCCGATTACACCGGCGCACTGACGTTCCAGACAGACCTTGGGACGCTGGCGCTCGTCATAAATGAGGGAAAGGTGACTGCAGAAACCGGTGCACGCGATGGCTTGCGCCTGGAACTTTCGCAGGACAAGCTAACGCAGTTAGCCATCGGTTATCGCTCCGCCCGCGACGTGCTGAACGATCCGCAGGTCACCGCGCACGGGGATGTGCTGCCGCTTCTGGATATCCTGTTCCCCAAGGCGACGCCGTATATTTGGGTGGCGGATCATTTCTAACAGCTTTATCTGAGACACAGGAGGGAAACAATGACTGTGTTACATGAGAAATACGCACCGATCTTGCGCTTCAACAAAAATGAGCAATTCTACCCGATGCGGATCAATGATATGCTTAGGTATAGTGCGTTGTACGTCAAGGATCAGGATGCTCCCATCGTACCCACCGGTCAGGTCGCGCCCAGCGATCTGACCGGGCGCTCTCCCGAGGTGTTTTTACGCTCGGTGGAAACCGGGCCGCTCTTTGGCAAGGATGCACTCGCCCGAGGGGCCCGTCAGGCGATCGGCCCACTCGGCCGGGACCGACAGCCGGAACCGATCGTCGAGCGTGCGACTGTGCTCGCCGCGAAAAAACTCGTTGGGCTCTGGCATTGGCGGTCGGCTCGGTCCTGAGAGTCCGCGCGCCGTTCAGTCCGTTCTGCGCTGTCGGCTCCTCGTTGACTGTTTGGGTGGAAATCCCACACCGAGTTGA
>JBJYXQ010000479.1:14207-24026 GCA_046260035.1 Anaerolineae bacterium | reverse complement strand
TTTTTTCTGTGTGTTTTTGGGCGCGCGACGCGCGCCCAAAAACACACATCTTGATTTTCCTTCCTTCCTACGCGCAGGAAGGAAGGCTAGGAGGATGAGTTATTTCTTGTCAAGCCATAGATGGAGAAGATAACAGGCCAAATGCGATAGCCTTATTGCAAAAACTGCATATGATCAATGAGGCAAACAGTTTGTGGTACAATTGTGTTGATACCCATTCACAAAGGCCCGAATCATGACAATCATCGATACGTTATTTGCAGCTCTGCCACTGGCGCTCATTGTCATCCTGATGATAGGCATGCACTGGAGCGGCGCGAAAGCCGGCGCAGCCGGCTGGATCGCGGCCCTCATCATCGCCGCGCTGCGTTTTTCAGCCAATGCAGAATTTCTCTTCTGGGCGCAAATCGATGGCCTCTTCCGCGCAATCCAGGTGCTCTACATCATCTGGGGGGCGCTCTTTTTCTTCCGTATCACCGAAGCCAACGGCGCACTGCAGGCTATGGCGACAATGCTGCGGCAAATCACTCCCGACAGGACACTGCAAGTCCTCATTATGGGATGGGCCTTTACCTCGTTTCTCCAAAGCGTGGGAGGGTTTGGCGTGCCGATGGCAGTCGTCGCGCCTATTATGGTGGGCATCGGTTTCGAACCACTCGTCGCCGTGGCCTTGCCCGCCGTTGGACATTCATGGTCAATCTCCTTTGGCTCGCTCGGTGTGTCGTTCGAGGCACTGAAAACGGCGACCGGACTTGAAGGAGCAGTCATTGCACCGGATATGGCCCTTATGCTCGGAATCGTCTGTTTTCTCGCCGGATTTTGCATCTTGTGGCTGGCTGGCGGCCGGCACGCGCTGCTGGCTGGACTATGGCCAATGCTCTTGATGGCGCTGACAATGGGCGGGGTCCTCTATCTTTCCGTGCACGCCGGACTCTACAACATAGCCTCGATGCTCGGTGCCCTGGCTGGTCTGGGGGTAGGCGTTGTCTGGGCCATGTTACGCCAGCATAGGTCTGACTCCGATGCCACCTCCATTCCCTGGAGCAAACACCTGGCATCCATCTCTTCCTATGTACTGCTATTAATCGTCATCTTCAGCGCCAATCTTATCCAACCACTCGCCGAGTTTCTTGATAAAGTCCAGGTGCAGATCACCATTCCACAAGTCGCCCTTGCCAACGGCCAAATGATCACCGCCAGCAAAACGAAGGCGCTCTCACTGTTCGGGCACGCGGGCGCATTGTTGTTCTATACCGGATTTCTGACCCTCCTACTCTCGAAAGTCCAGGGAACGCTGCCACCGGGCGCTGGCAAGAAAATCCGCGCCGGTATGGTCCGCAGTGGATGGAAATCGACATTGGGGATTCTGGCTATGGTCGGGATGGCTACGACGATGGAGAAGGCAGGTATGGTCCCCTTGCTTTCACAGGCGATGGCCGATATCGCCGGGGGATTATATCCCTTGGTCACTCCCTTAATCGGCGCATTGGGCGCCTTTATGACAGGCAGCAACACCAACTCCAATGTGCTTTTCGGTGCGTTTCAACAGCAGGTCGCTCAAAATCTAGGCTATGTAGTCCCGATGATTTTGGCAATCCACAACGCCGGCGCTGCTGTAGGTTCAGTTTTCGCTCCCGCGAAGATCATTGTGGCCTGTAGTACCGTGGGCTTGAGCAACCGTGAGGGAGAGGCTCTGCGGCGTATTACGAAGTACTGCCTCGCCATACTTGGTGTCCTGGCATTAGTTGGACTGTTGATTACATCTGTACAATGAAATCAGGGGATCGTAATACTGCTGTAACTTGAATCCCCCCCGTCTCAACGTATAATAAGAACATACCATTCTATAGAGAAAGTGAGTGCGCTATGGAGCCCAATCGTATTCTAATCGTTGATGATGACGTTGATGCCCTACGTCTGGTCGGTATGATGCTTGAGCGCGAGGGATTTCACATTCTCGCAGCGGCATCGGGCCAACAAGCTATCGACAAAGCCATCGCGGAGCAGCCGGTCCTCATCATCCTCGATGTGATGATGCCTGATATGGATGGCTACCAGGTAGCGACACAACTCCGCAAGAACCCGGCAACAGAGGCCATTCCCATTCTGATGTTCACAGCCAAAACCGCGGTCAATGACAAAGTCGCCGGCTTCCAGGCTGGGGCAGATGATTATCTTACCAAGCCTGTCCACCCCACCGAACTCATCACCCGCGTGCAGGCATTACTTCAGCGGAGTCGCCGCACTGGCAACGAGGTAGGGCGCGCACAAATCATCGGTTTTCTGCCGACGAAAGGTGGCCTCGGCACGAGTACACTCGCGCTTAACGTCGCCCTCGAATTGAAGAAGGCGTACCCAGACAAACAGACAGCCCTCATCGAACTGCAAGACGGCGGAGGTTCACTTGCCCTGCAACTGGGTATGAATGTGCCAGGTGGCATCCAGGCGCTATCCGAACGCCCCGTCGCGCAAATCAATAAGGATTATTTAAGCGACAACCTGGTACGGCACACATCTGGGCTGCATTTACTATTGAGCACACAACAACCCTCCGGGACAGGGCCGAAACTCACACGCGAATTCTCCCGTTCCATCCTGCGTCTTCTAAGCATCGATTATGATTACATTCTCCTTGACCTGCCCGCGGCCCTGGATGAAGCAACCGCAGAAGCCCTGCGCATGACAGGCGACGTCGTCCTCACCCTGGATGCGAACCGCATCGGACTAATCCTGGCACAGTCGATGCTCGAAGGGCTAGATCGCTATAATATCGGCGCGTACAAAGCGAAAGTTGTACTCATCAATCGCACACCTGCCGCCGCTTCTTTGAACCGCCAGGACATTGAAAATACGCTCCAGCACACGATGATCTGCAGTATCCCGCCCGTGCCAGACCTGGCCTACGAGAGCGCACAAAATGGCCGTCCGATGGTCTTAATACAACCCCGCAGCCTTGTCGCCCAACAAATACGACTGCTCATCCAAACGATCGTTGGCAAAGTGGAACCATAGCACGAAGAGACCAGCCATCATGAAAGAATCGTATGAGTCTTTGAAGCAAAGCATTGCCACTCTGGAGCGACTCATCCACATCAGCCGGCACTTGAACTCCACGCTCGAAATGCGCCCGCTGCTCCAGCAAATTGTGGAATCTGCCCGCGACCTCACCGACGCTGATGGGGCGTCGATCTTGCTAATGGAGAGCGACGACGCGCTGCGCTTCGCGGCAGCATGTGGGCCGGATGCCACACTGCTCGAAATCACCGAAGTGCCGCTGGATAACAGCCTTGCCGGATGGGTGGTCAAAAACCGCCAAATGCTGATTGTCGAAGATGTGCTGTCCGACCCCCGACATTTCGTTATCCGGAGCATTGATCCCACCCAATCTCTGCTGGCCGTTCCGATGATTTTCGGCGACCAGGTCATTGGCGTTTTGGAGTCGGTGACCACCAAAACGCGCCACAGATTCACCCCTGAGGACATCGAAACGCTGGAGACGCTTGCCAGCATCGCAGCGGTCGCGGTGCAAAATGCGCGCCTCTTCGAGCAGAGCGATTGGGTGGCCGAAGTCGTTCACGAGATACGCACGCCCCTAACGGGCATCCTTTCTTACGCCGATTTGCTGCAGCGTCCCGACATAACCGACAGCATGCGCGCGCAATTCGTCACCATCATCCAACAAGAGACGCAGCGTGTCAACGCTCTCGCCACCCAGTTTCTTGATCTGGCCCGCCTGGAGTCCGGACGCATCCGTATGGCACAACATCGTCTATGCGTCAGTGAGATTATAACCGCCGCAGCTAACACCATCCGCCCTACCATCACCAACAATCGCCAGAACTTGCGTGTGGAATTCCCCGATGATCTGCCCTGCACCGTCGGAGATGATCAGCGCATTCATCAAGTCCTGCTCAATCTGCTCAGCAATGCCGCGAAATACTCCGATCCAGGCGATACCATTACCCTGGCCGCCAAAGTGAACGATCAAGAGATGTTCGTTTCCGTGTCCGACACCGGGCCTGGCATCCCAGAAGATCAACTACCACATCTCTTTCATAAATTTGCCCGATTACCGGGCAAGGAGCGCCAGGTCACTGGCACAGGATTGGGATTGGTCATTTCACGCCAGATTATCGAGGCGCATCATGGCCAAATTTGGGTCGAAAGTGAAGTAGGCAAGGGAACGACGTTTTGTTTTTCGCTGCCTATCATCACCCCAGAAAGCGCCGAGTGAATACCTTCCACAACCACTCGGTCACACTCCCCAAGGGAAAATATATGCAAGGTTGGGACGGGGACATACCTTCATTCAGTGATTTTCTAACTTTACATTCCCGGGGATTATGGTAAAATGAGGCTTGCCTGTGAGCCGAACGCTCTCGGGTTTTTGTTTTATAAAGCGGACTCATCCAACCAACGAAAAAACAAGATTCAGAGGAGTGTCGTTATGAGTAATCGCCCGGTATACCTTACGCCGGAAGGTCAAGAAGCACTAGAACAAGAGCTAAATTTCCTGAAGACAGTTCGCCGCCAAGAGGTGGCGAATCGTTTGCATGAGGCCTTAGGCGAAGGGGAACTGATTGAAAATGCCGAGTTGGAGGATGCACGCCGCGAACAATCGTTTGTGGAAGGACGCATTCTGACCTTAGAAGAGCAATTGCGTAAAGCAATTATCATCGAAGGCGATCACTCCAACGGCGTTGTTAGCGTGGGCAGCTATGTGACCGTCCAGGAACAAGATTTCAATGACCCTGAAGAATACCACGTCGTCGGCTCTGCCGAAGCCGATCCCGCTCATGGCAAAATCTCCAATGAATCACCGCTCGGGAAAGCTCTGCTGGGCAAGCATATCGGCGATAAGGCTGTGGTCCAGGCGCCAGATGGGGACATTGTTTTTGATATTATCGCCGTAAAGTAAAGAATCACGTACAAATCAAACAAGCCCATACAGAAAGCGTATGGGCTTGTTTGTTAAAGGGGATATTTACAACGTAGAATCTGAGACTGTTTAGAAGGAGTCAACAGTGGAATTCAATGAACTAGAACGTCAACGTATCGAAAAACTGGAAAAACTGCAAGAGGCTGGGGTTGCTCCCTACCCTCGGCGCGCTTATCGTACCCACACAATCCAGGCCACGCTCGAGGCTTTCGTTGCCGCAGAAGATGCTGGCGACACGCCGCCTAACGTCACCGTGGCCGGACGCATCGTCAGCGTCCGCGTGATGGGCAAGGTCGCCTTCGCCCACATCGAGGATGAGAGTGGCAAACTACAGCTCTTCATGCGACAAGATAAGTTGGGGGGCGAAACCTACACGCTGTTCAAGAAAGCGTTCGACATCGGCGATTTCGTTGAAGCCGGTGGCCCTGTCGTTCGCACACGCACAGGTGAAATCAGTGTCCAGGTCGAGACGTTGCGCATGTTGGCGAAAGCGATCACACCGCTACCTATCCCGAAAGAATACGAGGATGCCGACGGTCATCTCACGCGCTACAGCGCCTTCTCCGACATCGAAGAGCGCTATCGCCAGCGTTACGCCGACATGGCCGTTAACCCAGAAGTTCGCGAGACGTTCCGCACCCGCTCACGGATGATCAGCGCCCTGCGCGCCTGGTTGGATGAGCACGACTATCTCGAAGTTGAAACGCCGGTCCTGCAACCCCTGTACGGTGGTGCAGCGGCCCGCCCATTCACCACCTATCACAACCAACTCAAGCAAAATCTCTATCTGCGCATCTCGTTCGAGTTATATCTTAAACGTCTCCTCGTCGGGATGTACGAGCGTGTTTACGAGATTGGCCGCGACTTCCGCAACGAGGGTGTGTCGTTCAAACATAACCCCGAATTCACGCAACTCGAATTCTACTGCGCGTATACCGATCTGTTCGGTATTATGGAAACTGTCGAACAACTGATTGCTTACACTGCGGAGCGCGTTTTGGGCACAACTACACTTATTTATCAGGGAAACGAGATCAACCTTACACCACCCTGGCAACGAATAACGCTGCGTGAGCTGATCCTCAGCCACACGGGCATCGACTACGTGGCGTTCCCCGATGCAGACACACTACGTGCCGAGATGCGCCGTCGCGGCTATGATGCCGCCAGCGACGCCACCTGGGGCCATCTGGTCGACAACCTGCTTTCCGAAGCCGAATCGACGCTCATCCAGCCCACTTTCGTCCACGATTACCCGGTTGACATCTCACCGCTGGCCAAGCAGAAACCCGATGACCCCACCCACGTGGAGCGCTTCGAACTCTTCGTCGGCGGCTTAGAAATGGGCAACGCCTTCACCGAACTGAACGATCCCTTCGAGCAGGAACAGCGCTTCTATCAGCAGGGACGGGATTACGAAGCCGGGGACGAGGAAGCGCAACCAATGGATGAAGACTACCTGCGGGCACTGAAATACGGGATGCCCCCTAACGGCGGATTCGGCATGGGGGTCGACCGTCTCGCTATGCTCTTTACCGATCACCACACGATCCGCGACGTGCTCCTTTATCCTCACCTGCGCTCGCGTGATTGAACTTCGCACAAAAAAGCCGGAGGGGCAATCCCCTCCGGCTTTTTATTTTCTTACAACAAGCCTTGTACTTCCGCATCCAACCGGTGGTAGAACGCTTCCATATAACGATGGCGTTCCAGAGCAATTGCCCGCCCCTCATCAGTGTACAATCGTTCCCGGATGCGCGATAGTTTCACCACAAACTCGTGGACCGGCGTGTGTGCAGCATCATCGCCGTTGGCTTCCCAACGCGCCAGGTCTACATCCGCCATTGGCGCCCAAAGCCGCTGCTGGTGCGCACCGCCATACGCGAACGCGCGCGCAACGCCAATCGCACCAATCGCGTCCAGTTTATCCGCGTCGAACAGTACCCGTGCCTCAAGCGTTGCCGGCTCCGGCGCAACACGAAAGCGGTGCGCGGCAATAGCGTGAACCACAGCCCCGATCCACGCTGACGGATGTCCCTGCGACGTCAGAAAATCTCGCGCTCGCCCGGCAGCAACCGCGGCGTGATCTTGCCTATCGGCATCCGCTTCCCCCCGCCCCCAATCATGCAGCAGCGTCGCTGTGCGCACGATGTCGAGGTCGGCGTCCTCCGCCCGTGCGATACGCTCCGCCAGCGCCAAGACGCGCAGGATGTGATCGAAATCATGCACACTATCCGCATCTGTGTACAGGCACCGCGCATCATCAATCGTTAAAGGCTGTAGTTTAACCATCATCCCTCCCTCTTCCAATAAAAAACGAGCCTTGCGGCTCGTTCACATACCTGGCCTAACAGGTAGAGCTACGGCAAGTAAATCAGCGGGTTGGTCGGATAGCCGTTGTAACGGATTTCATAGTGCAGATGCGGCCCGGTCGAATTCCCCGTGCTTCCCATCGCACCGATGACCTCGCCCGCGTACACCGTTTCGCCTTCGACAACAAAAATACGACTCAGGTGCGCGTAATAGGTTTGGAAGCCATTGGCATGATCCAGCACGACCAAATAGCCATACCCTATGTCCGTCCATCCGGCAAAGCTCACGTAACCACCATCCGAGGCCACAATTGCCGATCCCAACGATCCACCGATGTCAATCGCGCGGTGACCATACCAGTATCCCTGTGTCAAAACCCCCGACGCTGGCCAGTAGAAAATGCCCGCGCCTGTTACATCGGTCTCCACCGGGCCTTGGTAACTGGTCACTTCACGCGCCACATACGGCTTCGTCCCACCAGGGACGATCAGCTTATCGCCCTCAGCTAACTGTTCGTCTGCAGGCAGCGTATTGAACGGACAAGTGACGATGGCCTCAACGGTGACTTTGTATTTCTCGGCCAGGGATTCGAGCGTATCACTGACAGCAACCGTATGGTAAACGCCATCGATGGGAAGAATTGTCAGGGTCTGCCCTACCTGCAACAAGTCGGGCATTTTCTCCATTTCTGGATTCGACCATAACAACGTCGTCGGTTGTAGGCCAAATGACTCCGCGATAGCCTCTACAGTATCACCTGCTTGAACCACATAAGTGATGATTTCCAACCGTGGTCGTTCGGGGATAGCTGTATGAGCTTCAGCCTGTCGGGCGATACTCGCGTTCCCGCCGCCACGATAATATGAACGTGTTAGTGACGTAGAAAGTGCACTGGTGTTGGCGTTCGCATTGCGCGAGGCAAGGTCTCCGGCGGCTTGCGAAGCAGAGACAATGAAGTCAAATTTCACGCTACCCAGGACGACAAACAATACAAGGATCAATGCGAGAGCAACGTGCGAGGCCAACCGTCCCAATACGGGGCGCTGCGCCTCACGGTCGTCATGCCAGCGCCATATCCACACGGCAAAGCGCGTGCAAAAGCGAATCAAAGGAGGCATGCGCCAAGCAAGGTTATCCCGCTGAGGATTCTCGGAAGGCATACTCATGGCTCAAAAAGCTGAGGGTTCTGAGGAACACCGTTAAGACGGATTTCGTAGTGCAGATGCGGTCCAGTAGACCAACCAGTAGAGCCACAATATCCAAGGACCTGCCCCTGGTATACCGCTTCTCCACAACCAACGGCAAAGCCACTAAAGTGCGCGTAGTACGTCTCATAGCCGTTGCCATGTCGTACCCGCACCAAGTTGCCATAACCGCCGCTCCATCCGGCGAATACCACCACGCCGTTATCAGCTGCATAGATCGGATCGCCCAAATGACATCTGTAGTCCAGGCCAATATGACCGGGATTACGGGGATCACCGAAATACCAACCGGAAACAGCGTACGACCCGGTCGGCAAAATAAACCATCCCGTTGCACCTGGACCGCTGACGGAAACATCCCCACACGCACCCCAGCTAGCAGATGCCGCGTACACACCTGGCGCGACCGGATCGGGAGGTGGGGCTTCCCACTCCACATCCTCACCCACCCCACCGGGGATCATGAGCTGTTGGCCTTCGTACAAGGGAACACCAGGCTCAAGTTCGTTCCACACATTGTCGAGCGCCGAGGCGGAAACCTCATACTGTTCGGCAATACTGTCGAGTGTTTCGTCGGCCATCACGGTATGGTAAGCACCATCGACTGGAGGAATGAAAAGCGTCAGGCCAGGTTGGATCAGCCAGGGAGACCCTTGCAAAGTCTCCATATTAGACCAAGCAATCGAGTAGGCCGAAAGCTTGAAACGTTCAGCAATGAGGAAAATGTTATCCCCAGACTGAACCGTGTAGGTAATCACTTCCAGGCGCACCCGTTCGGGGATATCAGTACGGGGCTGCGCCATCCGGAAAACGGCACTCGTCACTTGATTGGCGCCTTGCCATATCGGGAGTGTTCCAGTCACAGAGGATGTTGGGGTAGCCACCGGTTCGGCAGCAACTGGCAAAGATATCACGCCAGCCTCAGGTGTCACAGCCACACTGATCGGCGCCAGGGCAAGGCGTCCAGCCATGCCAATCAGCAGCGCCAACACCAGAATGGATAAGTGGGCGCTATACCGACCAACAAAAGCAGCGACAACTCGGCGGTCATTACCCCACCGCCAAACTATCGCTGTAGCACTGCCTAGAATTCGCCCAACAAAACCCGAGATGTTTCTCTGTGGGCGCGAACTGTCTGTCTCTTGTAAACTACTTTCTTGTGTATTTTCCATAAGCACAAGCCTTGTGACGATCTTAAACCGCCAACAAGCACATTATATCATAAGAAAAAATAAATAGCAACCTCTCAAATCTGACGATTCTCTGACGTGTTTTGCACAACACAAGTGTAAAATCTGTCTTGACAATGCTTTCAGCCATGCGATAATCGTAACCAATCCAAAGAAAATGCCCGCGATACGG
>JBJYXQ010000479.1:0-14107 GCA_046260035.1 Anaerolineae bacterium | reverse complement strand
TACCAAACGGAGGTGAATGGAATGGGAACTGTAACACATATAGATGAACAGAGTTTCGACGCCGAAGTCAAGCAAGCGACGCTGCCGGTCCTGGTAGATTTTTGGGCGGAGTGGTGTCCTCCATGCCGGAAGTTAGGCCCGACCCTGGAAGAAGTCGCGGTTGATCTTGAAGGACAATTAAAAATTGTCAAAGTCAATGTGCAAGAGCAAAACGCGCTGGCGACCCAGCACGGTGTTATGAATATTCCCACGATGATCATCTTCAAGGGTGGCGAAGAGGTTGCACGATTAGTCGGCAATCGCGCTAAAACCAAGCTCATCCAAGAACTGCAACCCTATCTCTAGCAAAAATCACCCAGTCTGCTTCTCAAAAAACTCCCGGTTTAGGCCGGGAGTTTGATGTATTGAATATTTTCCACCACAAAGGCATCACTAGCGTTCCGGATTTTCGCTCTCCCGCCAGAGCTGGAGCCTCTCCGCGGCATCCATTGACGCTAACAAGACGCCTTGTTCGCGGGCCATCTGTTCTACGTAGCGCATACGCCGTGCAAACTGTAGATTAGCTTCCCGTAGCACGGCTTCAGGATCAAGCTCCAGACGGCCAGCACATTGAGCAATCGCAAAAAGCACTTCACCGAGTGCTGTCCCTCGATCTTCGGCCGAATGCGCCTGGAGAAAAGTCTCCATAACCTGCTGGATATGCGCAACATCAGCAGTAATTTCAACCTCATCCAAACCAACCCGCGCTGCGCGGCTGCTATAGGCACGGGCCTGCGCCAGTGCAGGCAACGTCTTGGGAACACCGTCCAGCAAGAAACGGGGCGTCTCTGCACGAGCATCCCCTTTTTTCTCGCGCTCCTCACGCTTGATCGCCTCCCAGTTGACGATGACTTCATAGGCATCGGAAACCTGCACCTCACCCCAGACATGAGGGTGACGGCGCTTAAGCTTCGCATCGATACCAGCAATGACATCTGCCATCTGGAACATACCCTCTTCCCCGGCAATCTGCGCGTGCATGACCACCTGTAACAACAAATCGCCCAATTCCTCGCGGAGCGCGTCATCGTCCTCCCGGTCCAAGGCTTCCAAGACTTCGTAGGTCTCCTCCAGCATGGTTTCACGCAGGCTCGCGTGCGTTTGTTCACGATCCCAGGGACAACCTTCTGGACTGCGCAGATGCGCCACGGTCTCCAGAAAATGTTCAAAACCGCCCACATAGGGCAGCGGTGTTATGTAGAGCGAGGTCAGCGGTGTGTGGTCACGGTGATCAATCTCGTAGAGCGGACACCAGATCACCGTCTCCGCGGTTGTGCCTGCAGCATCGACTAGGGCCACCTGATGCTCATCGGGATACAGGTTCATCAACACGAGTTTCAGGTCCGAGGCTACAGCCCGGCTATACACCTGCGCGATCAACACGGGCACATCGGGGTTCAAGATGGGATAATGCGTCCCAATCACGTCGAGCGCATCCACTATCTGCAGTCCATCAAGCGCATCCAAGGCCAGAGCCGTCAACGCAGGTTCGATGAAACTCAGTCCAGGGACAATGCGCGTGGCAATCTCGTCTTCACGTGCAGTCTTGAGGATCTGGGTGACCGTCGCCTCCCCTACGAGAGGATGTCCGGGGACCGCATACACGACGCCTTCCGCACGTGCCCCCAACGCCAGTACCTGGCGTGCGATTGTCGCATAGACTTCCTCAAACGTCTCGGATTCTTCGTAAAGAGCATCGAACGAATGAATCGTCGGGCCGACAGGGAGATGCGGAACAACTGGATGGCGTGCAGTACGCAGCCATACCTCGGAGGCTTGCGACAATGTGGTAACCGCTTCCTGGGTCAGTTGATCGAAAGCGCCGGGACCCAAACCAACCACCGTGATATGGGGCATATTTTCCTCGCTATACATCGATACTATACAACAAACAGGTAGGCAATCTAGAGATTGCCTACCTGCCCACGTCTAAACTACGCCAGCCCACAGACTGTGCGAGACTAACGCTTTGTATATTGTGGCGCCTTGCGTGCTCGCTTGAGACCTGGCTTTTTGCGCTCTTTCTCGCGCGCGTCGCGGGTCAAAACGCCCGCTTTGCGCAACAGGGGACGGAACTCGGGATTAATTTTGAGAAGCGCGCGCGAAATTCCCATGCGCACTGCCTCGGACTGCCCGGTGATGCCACCACCTTGCACCAAAACAGTGATATCGAATTGAGCTTCAGTGCTGGTGAGTTTTAAGGGCATCATCAGGTTTCTCCAGTCGACTTCGCGACAGAAATACTCTTGAGAGGGCTGTCCGTTCACCACAAACTGCCCACTGCCTTCCGTATGCAGGCGCACGCGCGCCGTCGCCGTCTTTCTACGTCCTATTCCTTCATAATACATAAATCGACACTCCTTATGACGCCAACCCAGCGATTGGCAATGGCTTAGGCGACTGGGCCTGATGTGGATGTTCAGGGCCAGCATAGACCTTGAGCTTCTTGAATTGACGACGGCCCAACGGACCGTGCGGCAGCATGCCCCTCACCGCGTGTTCGATGACCCGCTCAGGATGCTTTTGCAGTTGTTTGCGCAAGGTAATTGACTTGATGCCGCCGGGATAACCGGTGTGATGGTAATACTGCTTCTGATCCAATTTCCTGCCTGTCACCTGGACCTTTTCAGCATTAACCACGACAACGAAATCACCCACATCCTCATGCGGCGTATATTCTGGCTTATGTTTTCCGCGTAGCACACTCGCGATTTGCGTGGCCAGCCGCCCCAAGGTCAAGTCGGTTGCGTCAACAACGTACCATACCCGCTCAATGTCAGCCGGTTTGGCGACAAAGGTTTTATGGATTCTCGCTTGTTTCACTTTTTCTCACCTCTAAACCAAATAAAACGAAACGTAAAGTTTCTTATCAATCAGGTCTCCCCCGCATAGAGGACACGCTTAAGGCATAGCCCCTGTGGAGCTATGGCCGGCCCAGCCTTGCGCCGCTCGCGTTCTCGCAGAATTTCGCTAAATACCTCCGGGGATAGCACATCATATCCCACACGAAGTAGAGATCCAACTAGCATGCGCACCATCCGATATAGGAAGGCGTTGGCTTCGATGTCGAAATACAACCAGGCATCCTGTTGCGTCCACGCCGCACCATAGACCTCGCGCACCGAGTTCTTCCCGACCGGCGGAGAACCAAATGCAGCAAAGTCTTGCTTTCCCACCAGCATTGAGGCCGCAGACTGCATAGCCTCTAGGTTTAATGTACGATCAACGTGCAAGCTATAACGCTCTGCAAACGGACTACGCACCGCTCCGCGATAGATTGTATAGCGGTAGGCGCGCCGTAGTGCGTCGTACCGGGGATGAAAGTTCGGTGCCGCGCCCCTCATCTGCATAACCGCAATCTGTGAGGGCAACACCGCGTTCATCGCCCGTTGCAGGTCAGATAGTGTGTGCCGCCAAGCTGTGTCGAAGGCAATAACCTGACCTTCGGCATGTACTCCGGCATCGGTGCGTCCAGATGCCAAAACACGACAAGATGTCTGTGTCAGCTTCTCCAGAGCCCTTTCGAGCTCTTCCTGGATACTGGGAGCGTTCTTTTGTCGCTGAAATCCCCCGTATCCCGTGCCATCGTAGGCTACGACGGCTTTGACGCGCACCCCACACCACCTTTGAAGCCGCGCCCAGACGGCGCTACAACAACAAAGCTACTCTTCGTCTTCGACCAGTTTTAAAAGTACCATTTGGGCGGCATCGCCCTTGCGCATGCCCAGTTTGAACATCTGCGTATAACCACCAGGACGCTCCTGGAACTGGGGCGCAATTTCATCGAATAATTTCTGCACTATGGCAGGATCGTCGAGCCGCGCAGCCGCCAAGCGGCGCGCATGGACTTCTTTGGCGGGATCCATCTCTCCGGCATCCAGGCCCCGCTTTGCCAACGTTATCAGCTTCTCGGCCTGCCCACGAATCGCTTCCGCCTTCGCCCGCGTCGTGCGTATGGCTTCGTGCCGGAACAATTCCGTCACCAGGCTGCGTCGTAGGGCAGTCCGATGGCCCATCGAGCGACTTAGTTTCTTACCCGCGACACGATGTCGCATACCTCAACCTCCTGACTATACGTTCAGACGCTTTACTCGGCCTCTTCATCTTCAGCCGATTCCGTCCAGAACCCCTTGATTTGTAGTTGTTCAAGCAACTCCTCCAGCGACTTTTCGCCGAAGTTGCGGATAGACAACAGTGCATCTTGTCCCCGACTGAGCATTTCCAACACCTCACCGACGTTGGAAATCCCGGTACGCTTGAGGGCATTGTAGACACGCACGCCCAAACCCAGATCTTCGATCGGGACCGCATACGCCTGGTATGGGATAGTTTCTTTCTCAGTATCCTCAACCGACTCGACTTCCTCTTCGACTTCGGCGCCAGCAACCAAACGCAAGTGCATAACCAGAATCCGCGCGGACTCCTTAAGTGCTTCCAAAGGCGCGATGCGGCCATCCGTCCAGATATCCACGATCAAACGATCATAGTTGGTCAACTGCCCAACACGCGCCTGATCTACGCGGAAGTTCACGCGCCGGACCGGGCTGAAGATTGCATCGACCGGTAATACCCCAATGGGCATCCGACCGCGCCCCTCGGAAGGCATATAGCCGCGCCCTTCCTCGACTGTGAACTCGAAATCCAAATGCACTTCGTCGTTGTCTACAGTAAACAGGTACAGATCAGGATTCAGGATCTCGATTTCCGGCGGAGCAATGATATCCCCGGCCGTCACCACACCTGGCCCTTCGATCCGCAATGTCATATACTGCGGGCCTTCGCCTTCCAAAGAAAGACGTATTTGCTTCAATCTGAGCATAACCTGAATCACATCCTCCCGCACCCCCGGAATTGCGGAGAACTCGTGCGGGATATCGGTGATCCGTACAGCGGTGATCGCGGCGCCTTCCAGCGACGACAACAACACACGTCGCAAGGAATTGCCCAACGTCACCCCATAGCCACTCTCCAGCGGGCCAACCATATAACGGCCGTACTGTTGAGTATTAACCTCCACTTCGACCTTCGGCAGAACTGGTGCTGCTAACAACGTTGCCTCCTGTCTGCTTTAGCGTGAGTAGAATTCGACGATCAACTGCTCTTCCACCGGTACATCAATATCTTGACGTGTCGGCAACACCAAAATGCGCCCATCCATAGTTTCTTCGTCGAGGCTTAACCAAGCCGGCACTTCGCGCTTGCCGAGCAGGTCCTTGCGCTCCTTGAAGTACTTGGCACGCCGACTCTCTGGTCGTATCCCCACCAAATCATTGGGACGGACCAGGAAAGACGGGATATTCGTCTTGCGACCGTTGACCGTAAAATGACCGTGCGTGACCAACTGCCGCGCCTGAGCGCGTGAATCAGCCAGACCCAATCTGTAAACGATATTATCCAACCGGCTTTCCAGCACGGCTAATAAGTTCTCACCCGTCAACCCCGGGCGACGTTGCGCCTCGTGGTAATAGCGACGGAACTGACGTTCCAGCACACCGTAAATCCGGCGCGCCTTCTGCTTCTCGCGCAACTGCATAGCATAGTCAGACAGTTTGCGTCGACGGAATGCATTTTCTTTTCCATGCTGACCGGGTGGATAAGCACGATCTTCAAAGGGACATTTTTCAGTGTAACACTTATCGCCTTTAAGATAGAGCTTCATCCCTTCACGCCGGCACTGCTTGCACGAAGGCCCTATATATCTTGCCATAACTTCTCCTTATGCCTGCTTCCGACTCTCGTCGATTTTATACACGCCGCTTCTTGGGCGGGCGACACCCATTGTGCGGAATAGGCGTCGTATCTACAATCGAACGCACGCGCAGCCCCACGGCCGCCAGCGCGCGCAGCGAAGCCTCACGACCAGGGCCAGCGCCCTTAACAAACACATCTACTTCTTGTAACCCATCGCTATCGATGGCGTCTTTTGCCACCTTTTCCGCAGCTACTCGTGCGGCAAAAGGCGTACTCTTACGCGTTCCCCTAAACCCAGAGGCGCCGGCGCTTCCCCAACGTATCACATTGCCCTGAGGGTCCGTCACGGTGATGATCGTGTTATTAAACGTTGTTTGAATATAGACGCAACCGCGGGGCACATTACGCTTGACGCGCCGAACGGTCCTACGCACGGTGCGAGCTGCACGTTTCGCCATAAAATCCTCCTAATTCCTTATCCACCACACACTCATACCCACCAACATAGGCAGGTTGGGATTACTTTTTCTTCGAGCCACGGCGACGACCGCGACCGGGAACCGTCTTCTTGGGACCACGCTTGGTCCGGGCATTGGTCCGCGTGCGCTGACCACGAACCGGCAAATTGCGGCGGTGGCGCAGCCCACGATAGGAACCAATCTCGATCAGCCGCTTGATGTTCATTTGCACTTCGCGGCGCAGATCACCCTCGACAATGTACTCGCGGTCCACGACATCGCGAATTGACGCCAGTTCAGCTTCGGTAAGATCTGTGTCACGCTTGGTAGGATCGACTCCCGCCTTCGTCAAAATCTCGCCGCTGGTTTTGCGTCCAATACCGTAAATATATGTCAGACCGATTTCAATACGCTTGTTGCGCGGCAGGTCAACTCCTGCTATACGTGCCATATTTCTCTCCAGTCTCCTCCAAATCGACCCAAAGGGCGAAATTACCCTTGGCGTTGCTTGTGCCTAGGATTATCACAAATTACGCGAACGACCCCCCGCCGTCGAATGATCTTACACTTCGGACAGCGCCGTTTTACCGATGGTGAAACTTTCATGATTCCAACTCCTTCCTAGAAACCAGGGTAAACACTTTCCCTATATACCTCAGCAAACAACAATGCCGCGCGCTTCTCTTTCCGGGCAAAATACACACGGCAGGTTATTATACCACACTTTTTAACGCAGGAAGCCCTCGTAGTTGCGCATGAGCAATTGCGCTTCCAACTGGCGCACGGTATCCATCACCGTACCTACGACGATGAGCAAGCCCGAACTCTGAATGAGCATCTGATTGGATTTCATAAAGGTACCCACGACGTAAGGCAACACTGCCACGATCCCCAAAAACAACGCACCTGCCAGGGTGATACGCTTATAAATCCCCAGAATGTGATCCTCGGTCTTTTTGCCAGGTCGCACGCCCGGAATGAAGCCCCCCTGTTTCTGGAGCATCTCCGGAAGGTTTTGCTGCTCAATCATCACGAACGTATAAAAGTAAGTTAGCCCAAATACAGCCAGGAAGTAGATCGGTGCATACCAGGGATTTTTTCCGCCGAAGAAGCTCACGACGCCATTCGCAAACTTCACAACAGATGGATTGGTGCTGTTCAGGAAGAACTGCGCGATGACCGCCGGGAAAGCCAAAATGGACTGGGCGAAGATCAACGGGATCATACCGGCGGTGTTGATTTTCAACGGGATGTAGGTGCTGCCACCCCCGTAGACTTTCATCCCACGTACACGCTTCCCGTACTGCACTTTGATCCGGCGTTCGCCATCTTGAACGAAGACGATGAACAGGATAGTCAGCACCATGATGACGACATAGACCAAGATACCGACGAAGCCATCAGTTTCCCAGATATTGCGGAAGCTAGACGGCACACGCGATACAATACCGCCGAAGATAATCAACGACAAACCATTGCCGATACCCTGTTCAGTGATCAACTCGCCAAGCCAGACAGCAAACATCGTACCCGCCGTCATGGTCATCAGCAATGTGATGGTAGGCAGCGTCGTCGTTGGTCCCCAGCCGAAGAGTGGCAAGATCGGACGCGATCCTATGGTTGCCGAACGGAAGAGCTGTGCCTGCCCGAAAGCTGATAGCGCGGCCAGCGGAACGGTCAAATAGAACGTCCACTGGTTCATCTTGCGCTGTCCCTCGTCGCCTTCTTCTTTGATCTGTTGTTCCCATTTCGGGAAGATTGGCAGCAGCAGCTGCAAGACGATCTGCGCCGTCACATATGGATAGACGCCCGCCGCAAGAACCGAGAAGTTCGAAACCGCCCCACCAGACAACAGGTCAAGAAGGTTAGCAAACTGCCCTAACCCCGCCGTCGCACTACCGGACGAGGCAGAGTCGAAAAATTCTTTAAGCGCTAAACGGTCCACGCCAGGAACAGGGATATTCGACGCCATACGGAAAATCACCAAGATCAGAATTGTATAGAAAATCCGCCGGCGTAGGTCCGGAAGTTTGAAAGCATTACGCAGAGCCTCAAGCATCAGTTGCCTCCGTTAGAGTCTAACCCAGATAAGCTCATGCCAATTACCGGGTGCGATAGCCACCGCGTGTCCACGGCAGCAACTCCACCACACCACCCGCAGCCTCAATCTTGGCCCGTGCCGAAGCCGAAACGCGATGCACCGTCACGGTGAGGGGATAATCAATCTCGCCATCAGCCAACACGACAACCAAATCATCCGCGTGTTTGATCAATCCGACTTCAACCAGGGCTTCTGGAGAGACGACAGCCTGAGCCTCAAAACGCTCTGCAAGCTGCGCCAGGTTTACCGGCTTGAACGTGACCTTATACGGGTTAAAGAACTTGTAGCCCCGCACGAAGGGAATCTTGCGCACCAAAGGCAGCTGTCCACCTTCGAAATAGGGGCGTACTCCCCCACCACTGCGCGCGTTCTGTCCCTTGGTACCCCGTCCGGCTGTCTTACCTTGCCCGGCAGCAATACCGCGTCCCTTGCGCTTTTTACTCTTTTTTGCACCCTCAGCGGGCCGCAAATCATGTAACTTCATGGTATCCTCCACCTATGCCTCGCCATCAGATGGCGCGCCATTCAGTGACGCAACTTCCTCAACGTGCAGAAGGTGCGAAATCTTGTTCACCATCCCGCGTACCGCCGGGTTGTCGGGTTGTTCCACAACTTGCTGTAACTTCCGCAATCCCAACGCTCGCACAGTTTGCTTCTGGCGTATAGAATACCCAATAGGACTGTGCACCAATGTAATGCGCAACATTTTCGCCATTATGCACTTCTCCTCCGCCAGAATGGCATCACTTCAGCCACCGGCTTGCCGCGCTCTTTGGCGACCTCTTCGACCCAACGCAGTTGGTCCAAAGCTTCCATCGTGGCCTGAACAACGTTGACGGCCGTAGCACTACCCTGGGACTTCGTTAACACATCGTGGATCCCCGCAGCCTCCAGCACGGCGCGAACGCCGCCACCGGCAATTACGCCAGTACCTTTGGTCGCTGGGCGCAGCAATACCCGCGCACCGCCACAACGTCCCAGCACTTCATGGGGGATTGACGTACCTTCCAGCGGGATAGTGTGCATCGCACGCCGAGCACGTTCAGTGGCTTTCCCGATAGCATCAGGTACCGTGCGCGCTTTACCGATCCCAAGTCCGACTTGGCCCTTGTTATCGCCCACAACCGCCACCACGCGGAAGTGGAATGTGCGACCGCCCTTGACGACCTTCGCCACCCGCGTAATGTCCACTACGCGCTCATCCAGTTCTTCTTTTTCTTCTTCAAATGGTCTACGAGTTCGTCGTGACTCCATATCTCCTCCTGCCGGACGCGACTAAGGCGTAACCGTATAAGTTAAACTGCTTGCAGTTTAGAAATCCAGGCCCGCCTTACGAGCGGCCTCAGCGAGAGCTTTCACGCGACCGTGATACTTGTATCCACCACGATCGAACACTACCTTTGTCACTCCATTGGACAAGGCCCGCTCAGCCAACACTTGCCCTACAACCCGCGCCTGCTCGGTCTTCGTCATTTCAGCAATCTGCTGACGAACTGCCTGATCTACTGTGGAAGCTGACACCAGCGTGCACCCCACACTATCGTCGATAATCTGCGCATAAATATGATCCAGGCTTCGGAAGACACTGAGACGTGGACGTTCTGGCGTGCCGTGTACAGTCTTTCGAATGTGCACGCGACGCCGCATTCGGGCTTTACGACGATTAATTTCCGGTTTCATCTTTTTATTTCACCCTCGGTTCCACGTTTTATTAAAGATTAGACTACACTCCGACCTTGCCGGCTTTACCAGCTTTGCGGCGCACAAACTCGCCCTGATAACGTATACCTTTACCCAAGTATGGTTCTACAGTACGCCAAGCGCGAATCTCCGCAGCGACGCGACCCACCACTTCCTTATCACAACCACTGACTGTGATCGTGCTGGTGCGTGGATTCACTTCAAAGGTAATACCCGCCGGCGGCGTAACGACAACAGGATGGGAAAAGCCCAGACTCATCACCAGGTTCGTTCCCTGGAGCTCAGCCCGATAACCAGTTCCCAAAACTTCCAAGATCTTGCTGTAGCCCTTATGAACGCCGATCACCATGTTGTTGATCAGGGCGCGGGTGAGGCCGTGCAACGCCTTGATCGCACGCTCATCATTAGGGCGCGTAACACGCACTACGCCATCCTCGAATGCAATCTGCATTTCGGGACGGAACTCGCGCGTCAACTCGCCCAGCGGACCTTTGACCGTCACCGTACTTCCATCAATTTTCACCTGCACCCCAGCTGGCACCGGGACCGGCATCTTTCCTATCCGTGACACTTTGACCTCCTCCCACTCTACCAGATGTAGCAGATGACTTCGCCACCGACGTTAAGCCGGCGCGCCTGCTGGCCCGTGATGACACCCTTGGGCGTGGAAAGGATTGCAATACCCATCCCACTGCGTACCCAAGGAATATCCCTCGCCCCCGTATAGATACGTCGACCGGGCTTACTCACACGTGTCAGGTTGGTGATCACAGGCCGTTGATGCTTCAAGTCACCCTTGTACTTCAATTGGATGACCAAGCCTCGATGCATTTTTTCGTCTGTGACCATTTTATAGTCTTCTATATACCCTTCATCCTTGAGAATTTTGGCAATCGCCATCTTAATCTTAGATGCGGGCATAGCAACCGTCGCATGCTTGACCATCAAAGCATTTCGAATGCGTGTTAACATATCAGCAATTGGATCTGAAGTTGTTATCATCTCTCTACTCCATTACCAACTGGACTTGACCATACCGGGGATTTTCCCCTCTAAGGCCAACTCACGAATACAAATCCGGCATAAGCCAAAGCGGCGGTAATATCCACGCGGACGTCCACAACGAGAACAGCGGTTTCGTACCCGTACCTTATACTTCCGCCGGGTTTCGCGAATCGGCATTGATTTTTGTGCCATACCATTACTCCTTCTTTGAAACTCGTTCGTTCACAAGCTCTTAAGCGCCACCATTAACGCTGGAAAGGCATGCCCAGCATTTCCAAGAGGCGACGAGCCTCTTCATCGGTTTCTGCCGTGGTGTTAATGGTTACTTCAAATCCTCGGACTCTATCGATCTTGTCATAATTGATTTCCGGGAACAACAATTGCTCACGCAACCCCAGGGTATAATTACCTCGCCCGTCTAGCTTGTCGGGCACGCCCCTGAAGTCACGCGTACGCGGCAGCGCCACATTGAGTAAGCGGCTCAGGAACGCCCACATTTTTTCACCGCGCAACGTCACCTTTACACCAATAGCACGGCCCTCGCGCAACTTGAAGTTAGCGATCGATTTGCGCGCCTTGGTGATGACCGGCTGTTGCCCGGTGATCGTCCGCAAGTCCCCCACGGCGTACTCCAGAGCTTTGGGGTTATCCAGAGCTTCACCCATCCCAATGTTAAGCACCACTTTACGAATGCGCGGCGCCTGCATCACATTATCATAGCCAAACTCTTTGATCAAATTAGGCGCAATTTCTTCACGATAACGTTTCTGTAACGGTTGCATATTGACCTTCTTCCAGAGCAGGAGTCTGCTACTCTATCACCGCGTCGCATTTGCGGCAGACGCGCACTTTACGTTCATCGACGACATCATATCCCACGCGTGTTGCCTCGTCACATTTCGGACACACGAGCAGCACGTTAGAGACATCAATCGGCGCTTCGAACTGAATTCGCCCACCCTGCATCTGCGAGCGGCCGGCCCGCTGGGCGCTTTGATGCTTCGTCACCATATTGACTTTCGAGACCACTATGCGACTTCCCTTATCCAGGACCCGCACCACCTCGCCGCGGATATCCTTATCTTCGCCAGTGATCACTTCAACCACATCACCTTTTTTTATACGATTCATCTCAATACCTCACACTGGTCCTACAACACTTCGGGCGCCAGGGACATGATTTTCATAAAACCTTTTTCGCGTAACTCACGCGCCACCGGCCCAAAGATGCGAGTTCCACGCGGATTTAAGCCCGTAGAATCCAGAATGACGGCTGCATTTTCATCAAAGCGAATATAGGAACCGTCGGGACGTCGATATTCTTTGGCTACCCGCACAACGACTGCACGGACGATTTCGCCTTTCTTCACCGAAGCCGTGGGCGTAGCCGATTTGACTGTCGCCACCACTTGATCGCCGATGTAGGCGTAGCGCCGACGAGAACCACCCAACACATGGATGCACTGAATCTCCTGCGCACCGGTATTATCTGCAACTTTTAACCGCGTTTCTTTTTGGATCATAGCGATAACTCCTTACGCGGCCCGTTCCAGGATCTCTTCGACAGCCCAACGCTTGTGGCGGCTGTATGGGCGCGATTCGATGATGCTCACCCGGTCGCCCAAGCGACAATCGTTGCTTTCATCATGCGCCATGTATTTCTTCATCGCGCGTACAACTTTCTTGTAAAGCGGGTGGCGATAGCGCCGTTCCACGCTCACAATCACGGTCTTGTCCATCTTGTCACTGGTCACAACACCCGTCAGACGACGACGTCGCTCTCTCATGCCGCTGCTCCTTTCTGCGCCAACGCTGCAATTAACTCGCGTTCACGAAGAATTGTCAGAATACGCGCAATGTCTTTGCGCACCACGCGCAGTCGATTGTGATCTTCTAAGCTGCCGGCATACCATTGTTGCCGCAGGTTGAACAATTCACGCCGAGTCTCCTGCAGGCGAAGCCGCAATTCTTCTTCTGTTAATTCTCTTAATTCGTGTGCCTGCATGGCTAACTCTCCTGCTCCAAATCCAAACGAGTAATCACCTGAGTTTTGATTGGCAACTTGTGCGCTGCCAAACGCAGCGCCTCCTGCGCCACGTCATTCGGGATACCCCCGACTTCGAACATCACACGACCGGGACGCACGACGGCCACCCACTGCTCGACAGCGCCTTTCCCTTTACCCATGCGGGTTTCCGCCGGCTTAGACGTAATCGGCTTGTCAGGGAAAATCCGTATCCAATACTTGCCACGCCGCCGCATATGACGCACAATGGCACGGCGTGCAGCTTCGATCTGCCGGGCGGTGACCCAGGCCGGTTCCAGGGCTTGCAGCCCGTAATCGCCAAAGCTCACATCCACCCCACGGGATTCTCTTCCCTTTCTGCGCCCACGGTGCTGCTTGCGATATTTCACGCGCTTAGGCATCAACATGGTTCTTTCTCCTTATATAACAGCGTAAACTGCACAAACTGCGGACAGTTTCGCAATTTGATAAGCTCTATACTGCGTCTTCAACAACCGCAGATTTCTGGGGCAGAATCTCGCCCTTATAAATCCACACTTTGACGCCGATACGGCCATAAGTCGTAAGAGCCTCTTCCTGAGCGTAGTCAATGTCAGCGCGCAACGTTTGCAGGGGCACTCGACCCTCACGCATCCATTCCCGGCGCGCCATTTCAGAACCGGACAGACGCCCACTACACATCACTTTCACGCCTTCGGCACCGGCACGCAAGGCCTGGCGCACAGCGCGCTTCATAGCGCGGCTGTGATAGATGCGCTTTTCCAACTGAGCAACGATATTCTCTGCCACCAAACGGGCATCCAGGTCAGGCTGTTCGACCTCTTGAATATCCACGTGCACCCGCTTACCGCCAGTCAGTTCCTCGATTTGTTGCCGCAGTTTTTTAACATTTTCCCCTTTGCGGCCGATCACCACACCTGGACGCGCTGTCCAGATGATGACCGAAACCTGGTTCGGGGGAAAGCGTTCGATTTCTATACTCGAAATGCCACTTTGCCCATCACGAGAGCGTGCTTGCATTTCTGAGAGAATCAATTCACGAATCTTGCGATCTTCCGTCAAAAGGTCAGAATATTCCCGGCCCTC
>JBJYXQ010000478.1:2620-5797 GCA_046260035.1 Anaerolineae bacterium | reverse complement strand
TGGCGCCAGCGCTATCAGTTTGTAAAATTCCCAAGTCAGCGATCACCAACACTTGCCCACCGTTTTCACCATAGTCAACCAGTACGACCAGGGGGGAGCCTGCGGCACGGATGAGTTCTAGCCCGGTTTGCATCCGCAGTGGAACGCCGTTATCCGCATAAAACGCCAGATAGGAAGCGTTTGCCGTCAGGGGATGTTCAGCCACAGACAGGGCTATCGCATCGTTCGGGCTGCCACCGTACTTAAAACTCAGCCCCATCGGTGCCAGCAACGCATTGAATGCGCGCGCATCGTCGTTGTAGTCGTTCATGCGGCGTTTGATAGCATAGTTATAAGCAGAATTGACCACGACCAGGAAACCACCGTCGGTGACATAGTCCATCAATAAGGTAAATTCGGATTCAGTCCACCGGGTACCTGTACCGGGATAATCCAGTGTGGGCGGGAGGACGATGAGGCCCACGTTTTCCATATCCTCCAGGATGAGAGCCTGGTCATATGGAATGAGGTCAACATCAAAACCCTCCCAGGCCAGCGCCATGCCCAGTTCCCGCAACATAGTGGGCACGATACTGACCGATGCGGTGTGGCTGGCCACGAAAAGGGCACGTTGCTGGGGAGCCGGCGGAACGCGCAAGTCAGGCTGAGCGCGACCGATGTCCAATGCCGCGGCTAACAGCACCTGGGTCATCGTCACAAAGGCATCACTCACTGCACGGGCGTGTTCCACGGTTTCATAGGGATCGTGCCAATGAGAAGCGTAGTGGATATAGCCGGCGCCTTTTGTCTGTAGTTCGCGAGAATTCAAGTATCCTAGGTATACATTGGGGACATTGAAGGCGTCGAAGCTGCTGTTGTCGGCGATCAGATCGTACTCAACGAATAGGTCAAGGGTCACTCCCTGAACAGCTAAGGTCTGCGCCAGAAAGTCGGATAAAGGCAGCCGCTCATCGCCAAAATAACCATAGGAAGTGGTGCTCAGCGTCACTTGGGCAGTTTTGCCAGCCAGAGGTTGTCCTAGCCCATCTATTTGCACCATGGCCAGAGTGCGGTCCAATAATTCTTGATGGGTAGCAACAAAATAGCCGGAGCCATACATTCCAATTTCGTGCCCCCCAAACCAGGTGAGATATACATCTACGGGCGGTCGGATTTGCGCGACATCCAGGACGCGGGCGACCTCCAGTAGTGCTGCAGCGCCGCTGCCATCATCGAAAGCGCCTGGTCCGTTGGGGGAATCAATATGGGCGCCCAGAATCACGGCCTTGCTCGAGTCAGCGCCGGGAATACGGACGATCACATTGCCAGATTGCCCCGGGCAAAACACGTCCGTATCCAGCATCAACCGGGCTGTTTGGATTTGTCCCAGGTCTTCCCAAGTGACGAGGCCGGCTGGCTGGGCATCTTCGAGGCGCAAGTGGAGGATGGGGATACGCGTCCTCGGGACGGCGTTTTGGAAGAGAGCACCATCCCCGACCACCGTGCCGCGACTTTCCCCAGGCTGATCGGAGTATTGCGTTACCAACACCACGCCTGCCAATCCACGGTCCATCAGCGTCAGCACTTGTTGGCCGTTGGTACGGCCATCACTGTTCACAAAAGTATCAATCAAGGTGAAATCGAGAAAAAGAATCCGGTCTTTAAGTTCAGTGTCCGTCAAGGTATAGAGCATCTCCGCATTCTGCACCACCAGAGGAACGCCGGTGGCCGTCATCGGATCCGTGTGCGCATCGTTGAAGCCGCCATCTGAGTCGAAATAAGTCGCCAAGGCTTGATCATAGCGCGAGCCACGCAGGCCAGCCGCTGGCACTTCGACCGGTTGCTGATTGACGGTCAGGGTCAGGCGTGAATCCCATAGTTCGACACTTAAGTAGACCGGGAAACTCTGGCGTTCCAATTCCAGCCCCAGGCTTTGCAAATGGGCAAATCCCTGCAACGTTTCCGCAACATAATCCAATGCTTCGGCTTCCCCACTGCTGGCGGAGTTGCGCCAACCGGAGTAAGGCTGAATGGCGGTCAAATCGGTGAGATAGGCGAAGAGGCTATCCGGCGAAATCAATTCATAGGGCGTGTCAGGAGGTGAGGTGACCGGGGGTGGTTCAGGAATCGACGTATCTATTGTGGAAACCGGCGTTTCCGTGAGTTGGGCGGTCGCCGTCGGCAAGGCCAGCGTTGCAGAGGGAACGGGCGCCTGCGTTGCTGGTACTGTCGGCAGCAGCACATTAGAGGGAGGACTGGCTGTCTGAATACAGCCAGTAAGCACGATCAAGATCAACGTTAATGCAATGGTTGCCGTTTTCATTTCTCAACCACCTTCCATAGAACATGCCGCGACGGTTCCATTCAGGGCGCATCAGAGTATATTTGAAAAGTCCACGTCGATTATCATGCAAGTTTAGCCTGATTTCCATCAGGAACAAATCAACGCAACCAACCAGAGCACCGTCTTCCAGCGCCGCTTGCGCTGGCTTATGTTGGCGCTGAGCGTAGTGATCAGTGGGGGTGTTCCTAGGCACGCAAGTGCAGCGTACCGTCGTGCGGCTGCCCTTCTATTATGGGCAGCCGCACTGGGCATTAGGAGGAGCAACTAAAGAGCGTTGGATTGTGCAACATCCATACCAAAAAGCGCTTCATACTCGGTTTAGGTAATGTGTCAACACGAACCGAAATACGATCGTTGCCATATAACCATATTCCACAATATCACATTTTTAGCGAAATGCCTTTAAGAAAGGTCAAAGGCAACTTTAAGAGAAGTTTAAGGCTATTGACAATTATATAAATCATTGTATACTTTAATTACACCCCCCCCAGGGGGGAGGGGGTATACAATAGGCAATATTTCAGTAGTCCGAAAAAGGAGAGCTATGCAGGAGCAAGATCGTTCGACACACACGCAGCACGGAGCGCACCACGAGGGCGCACTCAGGCGGCTAAAAACCACCGAGGGCCATCTGCGCGGCATCCAACGAATGCTGGAGGAGAATGCCTACTGCATTGACATCATCCGCCAGATTCAGGCAGTGCAGGCAGCGCTGAACAAAGTAAGCGTGCAAATCCTGGAAGAGCATCTCAACACGTGTGTCATTACCGCCGTGCGCGGCGATGACCCGCAGGAACGGGAGCGTGTGCTCCAGGAGATCAGCGATGTCTTTGAGGTAGCGACGAAAGTATAGT
>JBJYXQ010000478.1:0-2520 GCA_046260035.1 Anaerolineae bacterium | reverse complement strand
GGAAAATGGATTGGATTAGGCGTTCTCGTAGCGTTAGGAATATTGTTCGTTGGATTGGTTGGTGGTTGGTTACTGGGTCGCTTCTCTTGGCGTACACCGGTGTTGGCCGCTGGACATATGCCGGATGCCACACCATACGCTAGTTGCGATGGACCAGGATTCGGCATGGGGCCAGGGATGATGCGCCGGCAATCGACGGATGCTTTCTGCACCGCGGACACCAATGTCAGACCAGGTATGTGTGCTGATGAGGATGCGGGTGAGAGTTGTCGCTTCGCTGCGACAAACGCCCCCACCCCAGGCGAAGGTGAAACCTTGACCATCGAAGAAGCCCAGACAGCGCTAGAAACCTATCTCGCCGACCAGGGGTACAATGACCTGACCATCGTGGATATGATGGAGTTTGAGCGCAACTTCTACGCCATCGCACGCGAAACGGATACCGGCATCGGGGCGATGGAGCTGTTGGTCGATAAATGGAGCGGCGCGGTCAGCCCAGAAATGGGGCCAAATATGATGTGGAACACCAAATACGGGATGCACCGGCGTGGCATGATGGACGCATGGAGCAGCGGTGAAAACAAACTCTCCGCAGCGGAAGCCCTGGAAATCGCTCAAACCTGGCTTGACGAAAATCAGCCTGGTGTCACCGTCGAGGAAGATGCTGATCCTTTCTACGGTTACTATACCATCCATACCTATAGCAATGATACTATCGCGGGTATGCTCAGCGTGAACGGAACCACCGGTCAGGTCTGGTATCACACCTGGCACGGTGAGTTCATCCAGATGTTAGAGGAAGAATAAAAGGAGAAACTGATGAAAACTGTAACGTATACGATTCCCAATATCTCGTGCAAGCACTGTGTGCACACGATCAAAACAGAAGTAGGCGATATGAAGGGCGTATGGTCCGTCGAAGCAGATGTGCAGACCAAGCAAGCAACCATTTCCTTCGAAGAACCAGCGAGTGAGGAAGCGATCAAGTCCTTGTTGGCCGAGATCAATTACCCAGTGGCGTAAAACCGTGATGCGTGATACGTGAAGGCAAATCACGTATCACGCATCATAAATCAGAATTGGAGGCGCAATTATGCGCTTGAAGAACTATGGCTGAAATCAAACATTTGACACTTCCCATCACCGGGATGACCTGCGCGAACTGCGTGGCAACCGTCGAGCGCAATCTGAAGAAAGAGGAAGGTGTGGAAAACGCCGTCGTCAACCTCGCGTCGGAGCGCGCTACGGTGACGTTCGACCCCACGCTGGTAAACCTCGAGGCCCTGACCGGGCGCATCGAATATGCCGGATATGGCATCGCAACCGGCGATGCCGATCTGATTATCAAACGGCTGGCGGATGACAATGATGCGCGCCGGCTGGAAGACACCTTGCGCCAACTGGAAGGCGTGCTCGAAGCGCACGTCGCGTTAGCGACGGAGAAGGCCCGTGTGACTTACGTCCCTACAATCGTAAGCCAGGCAGAGATTCGCAAGGCTGTAGCACAGGCAGGCTTCGAGGCACTCGAATTGGGCGGCGAAGCCGAGGACGCGGAGGCCAAAGCGCGCGCGGCCGAAATCAGCCACCAGAAGCAGATGCTCATCACCGGCCTCATCTTCACTGTGCCGCTCTTCCTGTTCTCGATGGCACGGGACTTTGGCCTGCTCGGGATGTGGGCTCACGCCGCCTGGACAAACTGGTTGATGTTGGCCCTTGCCACGCCGGTGCAATTCTACGTCGGCGCGCAGTACTACGTGGGTGCGTACAAATCATTGCGCAACGGCTCGGCCAATATGGATGTGCTGATCGCGTTGGGTTCATCAACAGCGTATCTATACTCCCTGCCCATCGTATTCGGGTGGCTGGACGGGCACGTCTACCTTGAAACATCCGCGGTCATCATCACCCTGATCCGGCTGGGCAAATTGCTCGAAGCGCGGGCCAAGGGCGGCGCCTCTGAGGCCATCAAGAAACTGATGGGCCTGCGGGCGAAGACAGCACAGGTGGAGCGTGACGGCGTCGAGATTGCCGTTGCTGTGGATGAGGTCCTCGTGGGCGACGTCGTGCTGGTTCGCCCTGGCGAAAAAATCCCGGTGGATGGTGTCGTGATCGAAGGGCGCTCCGCCGTGGACGAATCTATGCTCACCGGTGAATCCCTGCCGGTGGAAAAAGGGCCAGGCGATCCCGTCATCGGCGCGACGCTCAACAAACTGGGCCTGCTCAAATTCGAAGCAACGAAGGTGGGCAAACAGACGGCGCTCGCGCAGATCATCCGGCTGGTAGAAGAGGCGCAGGGCAGCAAGGCACCGATCCAGCGGTTGGCAGACCAGATCTCGGCAGTGTTCGTGCCTGCCGTGATCGGCATCGCGGCGCTCACGTTCCTGGGTTGGTACTTCCTTGGGCCAGCGCTGCCCGCCGATGCGGACACCAACGCCTTCACCCGCGCGCTGATCAATATGGTGGCCGTGCTGGTGATCGCCTGCCCGTGCGCGATGGGCCTGGCTACCCCGACGGCGGTGA
>JBJYXQ010000477.1:0-5155 GCA_046260035.1 Anaerolineae bacterium | reverse complement strand
ATTGTCTGAACAGACTTCGGGACATCGGCTCAAACCTTCACGCCCTCCACTCTATTATACGCTCTTCGCAAGGTCTGAACAGTCCTGCCACGAAGCCAGGGGGTTATCATTCTCGCGAACCAAGAGGCATTTGTGTGTTATCTTGCCGCTAAAGCGGCGTTTTTAGGGGATTTTTGGGGCGGAGTAGAATTCCGCCCCAAAAATCCCCTCATATCCTCGGCGTTAGGCCAAAATTTTAAACAGCAGGAAACCGTACTACATTTCACCAAGAGAATGATATGACCCCGCTACGCCGCAAAGCCCTCTTGACAAATTCTAGAATGGCGTTAATATAGGATTAGTCTTATATAGTACTATTCATATATAAAGGGACCGACAATGTCTTTAGAATATGCGATTTTGGGTTTCTTGAATTACAAGCCTCTCAGCGGCTACGATCTAAAGAAAATCTTCGATACATCTGTGCAACATTTCTGGTCCGCCGATCAGAGCCAGATTTACCGCACGCTGACCCGTCTCACTGATCGCGGTTGGGCAGAGATGGAGGTCGTCGAGCAGAGCGATCGGCCCGACCGCAAAGTGTACCACATCACCGAGACCGGGCGTGAGGAACTTCACCAGTGGCTGCTCACAGTACTCCGCCCCCACATCCCACGCAACGCGGCGCTCATCCAGGTCTTCTTCGCCGGGCAGTTATCCGACGATGAAATCATAGCGATGTTCGAGCGCAGCGCCGAACGCATCCGTGGTGTTTTGGAGCTTTACGAACAAATCCCACAACAGGTCGAGGCTTACTACGATTATATGGATTCTCCTCGTGAATTCTACTGCTGGATGTTGACGCTGGAGGCGGGTTTCAAATCGGCGCAGGCTAACCTCGACTGGCTTGAGGATGTGATCCGGCGTATCAAGAATGGGGAAATACCGCCGAGGTAGACAGTAAACGGTAAACGGGGTGAGTGTGGGACAAGAGGACAAGATACTCCAAAGATTCACTGCCCCGCTGGTCCGCAATCCGTAATTCGCTATTCGCTCAGGAGGTAAAATTATGAATGTGCAACTTGCATCACGACAAAGGATTCGTAAAACACTCATCATCGTCTCACTTTTGCTCTTTCCCGTTATCATGAACTATCTCTCACCCTACGTCATTATCGATGGCGCATCGCAAGGTATTGTGAACGGCAGTCTGATCGTCTTCGGCTTACAGTTCCTCTCCGCACTCTTCGTGGGGCGGCTGTGGTGTGGATGGGTCTGTCCGGCAGCCGGACTCGGTGAGATAAGTTTCGCCATCAACAACAAGCGCGTGCGAGGCAAAGTGAATTGGATCAAGTGGCTGATCTGGTTTCCCTGGTTGGCGATCATTGTGATGATGGTGGTACGGGCCGGCGGCTACCGCCAGGTTAACTTCTTCCATCTCACGGAGAGTGGTATCTCGGTAGATGAGCCGATGAAGTACATCATCTACTACATCGTCGTGGGTACATTCCTGGCCTTGTCGGTCTTTGTCGGGCGACGGGCGGGCTGCCATACGATCTGCTGGATGGCCCCGTTTATGATTTTGGGCCGCAAGTTGCGCAATCTCGGGAACTGGCCTGCGCTACGTCTCAAGGCCGAGACCGAGAAGTGCATCAGCTGTAAGAGATGCACTAAGAACTGCCCGATGAGTTTGGATGTCAATGGGCTGGTGCAACAAGGTGCAATGGAACACAGTGAGTGTGTGCTTTGTGGGACGTGTGTCGATATATGTCCCAAAGACGTTATCCATTATTCATTCAGCAAGGGGAAATGAACGACATGAAAATCACCATTATGAACGGTAACAGCAATCCTCAAAACCAGGGATTTGATGACTATGTGGCCGGCCTTGTGGCAAAGTTGACCGGAGATAGCCACACCGTCACGGCCTTCACATTGCGCGAGATGGACATCAAGTTCTGCACCGGCTGCTTCGGCTGCTGGGTCAAGACGCCGGGGCAGTGTGTGGTCAAAGATGCCTCGCACGACGTATGCCGGAAGGTCATCAACAGCGATTTTCTCCTGTGGGCCGCACCGCTGCGCATGGGCTTCCCCGACGCGGCACTGAAGAAAATGATGAACAAATCTATTCCACTGATTCACCCGTACTTCGTGGTAGATCACGGCGAGGCGCACCATCGCCCGCGCTACGACCACTATCCCCGCATCGGATTGCTGTTGCAAAAGGAGGCCGACACCGATGCCGAAGACTTGCGCATCGTGAGCGACATATTCAGCCGCACTGCGCTGAATATGAAAAGCCAGCTAGAATTCGCCTTCACAACGGAACAGCCGGTCGATGAACTCACAAGCGCCATTGTGGATAGTGCAGCGAACGGCGTTCCCTTTGACCGCAACCTACCGCCACTTCCCGGCGTTCGCATAACACCGCCAGCGCAGCTCACGATCTTCAACGGTTCGCCGCGCGGTGCCAAGGGGAACACGCCGGTCATGTTAGCACAGGTCGCCAAAGGCTTTACTGCTGCTGGGGGAACCGTCACCGACACGTTCCACCTGGTGCGGCAGAATGACCTTGATCACTACCGGGATGCGTTCGCCGCTGCCGAGGCGGTGTTGATGGGTTTCCCGCTCTACACGGATGCGATGCCGGGCATTGTCAAGACGTTCATTGAGGCGTTGGAGCCGCTGCGTGGGCGGAGCGACAATCCGGCGCTCGGTTTTGTGATGCAGTCAGGCTTCCCGGAATCCACACACATGCGCCACATCGAGCGATATCTGGCAAAACTGGCGGCGCGACTTGGTAGTCCGTACCTCGGCGCGCTTATCAAGGGTGGTGGCGAGGGTATCCGCCTGATGCCGGACAATATGAATCGCAAGCTGTTCGACCAACTGAACGCACTTGGTCGAAGTTTGCGGGAAACTGGTCAGTTCACACCAGAAGCCGTGCGCACGCTGGCCGGACGCGAACGCTATCCTGCTTACTTGGTTCCGCTGTTCAAAGTATTAGCCAAGACGCCGTTTTTGTCGATGTATTGGAACAATCAACTCAAAGAGAACGGTGTGTACGAACAGCGGTTTGCGCAGCCGTTTGTTGAACCATAGAACTCAACCCCTCGAGGATCAAAAATGCATCTGACATTTGGAGACTTAAATATCACGATCAAATCCGGGGCGTTGATCACACTGTTGCTGATGCTCCCCAATGTGGTGTGGATGGTGCTGCCTAAAGCAGAGGCGGACAAGCCGGCTTCTGAGCCTCTGTGGCTCACCATTGTGGAGAATGTGAGCAGAATGGCGACGCTGATCTTGCCATTCTTTTTCTCACTGGATGTGCACAAGAAATTCTCGATGCCGGTGATGATCGGTATGGGACTGACGCTGGCCATCTATTATGGCTGCTGGATCAGATATTTCACGGGCGGGAGAGTTGCCGCACTACTCAGCGCACCCTTCTTAGGGATTCCTGTGCCGATGGCGGCGGCGCCCATCGCATTTCTCATCCTTTCATCCTACTTGATGAGTTCCTGGTGGATGTTTGGCGCTTCGCTTTTGTTTGGCGTCGCCCACATCTGGATCTCAGCTTTGACACTTTGAGGTGCACTATGCACAAACAACTCGAGTTGACCGTCGATCCCCTTCCCGCGCTGCTCGCCTGGGAGGATGCCGCGCTAGGCTACTTCGTACGGCGCGACTTGCTGGAAGAACCCGTTCCACCGGTCGAAACACTGTGGAAGACCAAAACGGCCCTAAAACTTACCCAGGCACAACAGCCCGACGGCTCATGGCGCTATCACGGAAAGTCTTATGATGCTCAAACCGGCACCAATTACAATCTGATTGAGACCTACCGCATCCTGCGAATCCTGGTTGAGATGTTTGGTTTTCACCGGGCGCATCCCACGTTACAGAAAGCCGCCGATTATATGTTCTCGTGTCAGACAGACGAGGGCGACATTCGCGGCATCATCGGAAACCAGTATATGCCCTACTACCACGGCGCAATTCTTGAACTGCTCATCAAGGCAGGGTATGGCGACGACCCACGCGTCGAAAAAGGGTTGGCCTGGTTGCTCATGATGCGTCAGGATGACGGCGGATGGATCGTTCCTGCCCAGATGGTTCCCGCAAAACAAAAGACGAACGCATTTTGGCTGAACGCGCCAATCCGACCGGATCGTTCAAAGCCGCACGCGCATCTTGCCACGGGGATGGCCCTGCGCGCGTTCGCCGCTCACCCAGCGTACCGGCAGCGACCAGAGGTGATCGCTGCCGCCAACGCCCTAAAAAGCCGCTTCTTCCACGCCGACAAGTACAACGATCGCAAGGCTCCCGCCTACTGGCTCAAGTTCCAGTTTCCCTTCTGGTGGACCAGTCTCCTCACCGCCCTGGACACACTGTCCCGGTTGGGATTCGACCGGCAGGATGCGGATATTGCCAAAGGGCTGGACTGGTTCTATGCCAACCAATCTCCCGACGGCCTATGGGAAACCGGTTATGGTTCGGGAAAGCGCGCCCAGGAAAACCGTCATTGGGTGGGATTAGCAGTCTGCCGGGTGCTGAAACGCTGGATGTAGTACAAAGAATTCACTCAAAATCCTCAGTTGGATGCCTGTAGTAATCGTGCAGGCGGTTGTTCATCTACTGGGCCGGGATGACTGTGGACGAAACCTACATCGTCGTCACCTGCTTCTATCCCTCCACCCGATACGTTTCACGTCTTCTGTTTCGTGGTATAATGACCGGAGTCAATTATGACCAGGGTCAACTATGACAGACAAAACACAGCAAACTACATCCCGTTGGGAGCAGCGCAAGGAGCGCACGCATCGTCGTCTGCTGGAAGAGGCCGAACGCCTTTTTCGCCACCAAGGCTTCGATGCTGTCACCGTTGAGGAGATCGCCATTGCTGCGGACGTTGCCAAGGGGACGTTTTTCAACTACTTCGAAAGCAAGGAGAACCTGCTTGGCCAACTCCTGTATAGCCGCATTCAATCGCTGCTTGCGTCTCCGCCCGCGCCGGACGCACGCGCCGATGAGCGCATCCGACTCCTATTCCAAACACTCTGGGAGGAGTTGACACCGTATCGTCATCTGGCCCGGCGGATGTTCGCGCATGTAATAGCGCATCCCAAGCCAGAATACCTCCGTTCCAATCAACCTACGGCGGCCTTTGCGC
>JBJYXQ010000476.1:0-3627 GCA_046260035.1 Anaerolineae bacterium | reverse complement strand
TGCAGCGTACCTCGAAAGGCTGATGTCACCGCCCTACGCAATCCTACTGGGGGACTAAACTCGACTTGTAAAAAAGGTAAGCTATGCTAATCTAGATATAGGTTGGTGTTCGTTTCAACGTTGTTGTCGGCCTGAACAGTCGTTACGTGACGAGACGCAGGTGCACGCTGTCCACACTGTATAGGAATGGATCTCTATGAAACAACGCCTCAAATCGTATTTTTCTTCGCAAGTCATCGATGCCTTCTTGCCTGTTTTTGCCACGTTGGCTGCCCTGCTGGTAGGTGCGTTTATGCTGCTTGCGCTTGGTGCCAACCCCTTCGTCGCCTATGGCGCTTTGATCCAGGGCGCTTTCGGCAGCGTCAACTCCATTGCTGACACGCTGGTGCGCGCCACGCCCTTGCTCTTCGTCGGCGTGGGCATCTGCATCGCCTTCCGGGGCGGTGTTACCAACATCGGCGGTGAAGGGCAGTTCGTGGCCGGAGCGTTGTGTGCGACCATGGTGGGGCTGTCGTTTCCCGATGGACCTGCATTGCTCATCGTTCCCCTATCACTGCTGGCCGGTGCGCTCGGCGGCGCGATCTGGGGCGGCATCCCCGGCTTGTTGAAAGCGCACTTCAACGTCAACGAAATCCTGAGCACGATTATGATGAACCAGATCGCCGTGCAAGGGATGAACTTCCTGCTTCTCGGCCCGCTGATCGATCCAATCCAACTGGAACGTGCCTCGCGCATCCCGCAGACGTCCCGGCTCTCCCCGGCTTTCGATTTGCCGCGCCTCGTGCCTACCCGCCTCCACCTGGGGACGCTTATTGCGGTGGTGATGGCGGTTTTGGTCTACCTGCTGTTGTGGCGCACGACGCTGGGCTATCGCATTCGGGCGGTGGGACTGAACCGCGCAGCCGCGCGCTATGCCGGGATTAACGTACCGCGCCACATCGTGCTGGCACTCGCACTCAGCGGCGCGTTGGCGGGGTTAGCGGGAGCGGTGCAAGTCTTCGGCGTGAACTTCCGCATGTTCACCGACGGCTCGGCGACCGGCTTTACCGGTAGCGCGGGCTTCCACGGCATCGTCGCCGCGCTGTTCGGGCAGTTGCATCCCTTGGGGACGATTCCGGCGGCCTTCTTCTTTGGTGGCCTGCTGGTGGGCGCGAACCGGATGCAGCGCGCGGTCCAGGTTCCGGCAGCGTTGATCGTCACGCTAAACGGGCTAGTGGTCGTCTTCGTCGTCAGTACCGAACTGTGGCGGCAGCAGCGCGCGCGTCGTCGTCTGGCCGAGCAGGCGACCGAAGCGGAGGCCGAGTACGAGGATGCGCAGGCGAGTGCTGCGACTGCCGGTGCAGGGCAGGGAGGCGGCGTATGATCGGCGAACTTTTTACCATGCAGGTCTTGTTAGGCATTCTTACGTCGGGTATCCGGCTGGCGACGCCCTATCTCTACGCCGGCATCGGCGAGACGTTCGGGCAACGCAGCGGCGTGCTCAACCTGGGCGTCGAGGGGCAGATGCTCGTTGGCGCGTTCGCCGCCTTTTACACCGTCCGGCAGACCGGCAATCTATGGCTGGGGCTGTTAGTCGCCATCCTGGCGGGGGCATTGATGGGGCTGGCGATGGCCTTCGTCAGCGTCACCTTGCGCGCCAAGCAGGGCATCAGTGGTATCGGTTTCTTCCTCTTTGGCCTGGGGCTGAGCGACCTGCTCTTCCAAACGATGTTGGGCACTGTGCAGACGGTCAGCGGCTTCCAACCGGTAGCGATTCCGTTGTTGAGCAGCATCCCTGTTATCGGACCGGTGTTCTTCAACCAAAATCTCCTCGTCTATGGCGCGTATCTACTGGTTCCCATTGCGGCGTTTGTGATGAACAAGACCACCTTCGGCCTGAAAGTGCGCGCGGTGGGGGAGACTCCGGAGGCCGCCGATTCACTCGGCGTGAGTGTGAGCCGGATACGCTACATCACCGTGACGATGGCGGGCGCGTTTTCCGGCCTCGCGGGTGCGTCCCTCTCGATTGCGTTACTCAACGTTTTCCAGCAGAACCTGACCAGCGGATTGGGTTTTATCGCTGTGGCCTTGGTCTACTTTGGCGGATGGCGTCCGTGGGGCGTGCTGGCGGGCGCATTGTTATTCAGCATGGTCAATGCGCTGCAACTGTGGGTGCAGGTTTTGGGATTGCCGATCCCTTCCGAGTTCGCCGTCATGATGCCCTACGTGCTGACCATTGTGGCGTTGGTGGTGACGGTGCAGCGCGTGCGTCCACCCACAGCCTTGACCAAGGCCTTTGTGCGTGAAGGGTAAGTTACGTCATCCTTGCGTAGGTGGGCGAACCAAAATTTTGCCTGATCGGTGGTGAGGGTTTTGCAAAGTTCATATTTTTCTATAGTAAAGGAGAGTCTCTTATGCGTAAGATGGTGACATTGCTGAGTGTTCTGGTTCTTTTGACTATGGTGGCGAGTGCCTGCGGTGGCAGCGGTGGCGGCGGAGGAAAGTTTCGTGTCGCTATCGTGACGCCCAGCGCTAAGAATGATCTGGCCTTCAGCCAGAGCATGTATGATGCGATGGTGAAGGTGCAAGAAGCCAAGGGTGGTCCGGACAAACTGGAATTCGTCATTTCCGAGAACATGTTCGTGGTGGACGATGCCGGCGCGGCGATTCGTGACTACGCCAGCCAGGGCTACGACCTGGTGATCGCTCATGGCTCGCAATACGGCGGCGTGCTGCAAGAGATCGCCCCCGACTTCCCCAAAGTTAGCTTTGCCTGGGGGACCACGGTCGATACCTTCGTCGACAAAGGGATCAACAACATCTTTGCGTATGAAGCGCGCGCGGAACAAGGCGGGTACGTCAACGGCGTGATGGCGGGTAAATTGACCAAGAGCAACGTCATCGGCGTGGTCGGCCCCATTGAGACCGGTGATGCCAAGCTCTACGTCGACGGCTTCATCGCCGGCGTGAACGCGACCAACCCCGACGCCCGCGTCACCGTCAACTGGATCGGTTCCTTCAGCGATGTGGCGCTGGCCTCTGAAGCGGCGCAAACGCACATCGGCGCGGGCGCCGACGTGATGGCGGGGACAGCGCAGATGGTGGTGGGCGCAATCGGCGTCGCCAAAGACAACAACGTGCTCTGGTTTGGTACTCAGTCTAGCCAGACTTCGCTGGCACCCGATATTGTGGTCGCTAACCAGATTTACGATTGGTCCGGTACGATTTTGGAGATGATGGACCTGATCGACAAGGGTACACTGGGCGGTCAGGCTTTCGAGATCACCCTGGCGAACAAGGGCTTGTACATTGAGTACAACTCGGCCTACAACCTGCCCGCCGACGTGCGCCAGTTGGCGGATGACACGGTAGAAGGCATCATCTCTGGCTCGATTGTGGTTGCGCCTTAACCATGGCAAAAGAGGATGTGCTGCCGTCCGGGCAAACCCGGATTGAGCGTTTGGAGATGGTGGACATCGTCAAACGCTTTCCGGGGGTGCTAGCCAGCGATCACGTGAACTTCGACGTGCGCGCTGGAGAAGTTCACGCGCTCTTGGGGGAAAACGGCGCGGGCAAGAGCACGCTGATGAAGGTGCTCTACGGCCTGTACCGGCCTGACGAGGGCGAAATCCGCCTCAATGGGCAGCC
>JBJYXQ010000475.1:0-4444 GCA_046260035.1 Anaerolineae bacterium | reverse complement strand
GTGACCAGCGGTACGTAGCCCACATCGGCGCGCACGTGCGGGATTTCTTGTGTGATGGCGTCCAGCAGATCGAGTTTCTGCATCTGCTTCAATTGGTTTTGGAGATTGGAAAGCATCCCACCGGGGATCTGCGCTTTGAAGATTGTATCGTCGTAGGCGGGATAATGGAGATCGCGCATCAGGTTGCGCATCAATGTAACAGCCGTCTCGATGTCCGTTTTGCCGCCGCGCTGGATGCATGCGAGGATCTGCTGGACGATGCTACGGTCGACATCGTCGTAGGCAACGGGGCGGTAATACTTCCCGTAGAGGGGAATGGTCTGACGGAGTTCCTCGAAGATGCCGAAGAGCGCTCGCTGAATGCGCAGAATAAGCGCTTTGTCCAACCCGTGTTCGATGCCCATTTCCTCGGCGAAGACAATGAGCACTTCGATTGGCGGATGTGAAGGGCCGCCGGCAAAGGGCGTGATCGCGGTGTCGACAGCGTCGATACCGGCGTACATCGCGATGACGGCGTTGAGGGTGGCGACACCGGTTGTGGTGTGGCTGTGGAAGGTGATGGGGGTGCGTAGGTTGTGCTTAAGCTCGTTGAAGAAGTCAAGTGCCTCGGTAGGATATAGTAGCCCGGCCATGTCCTTGACGGCGATCCGATCTGCTCCTTCCTGCTCAAGCCTGCGCGCCAGGCGAACGAAATAGTCCGTCGTATGAACGGGGCTGGTGGTGTACGAGAGTGCGGCTTCAGCTTTGCCGCCGTAAGCCTTTGTTGCCAGGAGCGCCAGTTGCAGATTGCGCCAATCGTTAAGAGCGTCGAAAATCCGCACGATGCCCACGCCGGAGCGCACGGCTTCTTGGATAACGGCGATGACCAGGTCGTCGGGGAAAGGTTGGTAAGCGAAGAGGTTCTGACCGCGCAGCAGGACGCGTGTTTTTTCTGCGGTGCCCAGTGCGGCGTAAAAGCGATCGAGGCGTTCCCAGGGATCCTCATCGAGAAAGCGGACGCAGCTATCGAGCGTGGCGCCACCCCATAGTTCGAAGGCGGCATAGCCAGCGTCATGGATCATCGGCAACACGCGCAGTGCCTGGTCGGTGGTCATGCGAGTTGCGGCGAGGCTCTGTTGCCCGTCGCGCAGGGTCAGGTCGACGAAATCTACACGGTTTGTCACAGTGTTCTGCTCCTTGGTCTCATGATGAGACGGTGTGTAAGCGTAGTTTACCCAAATGTCTATGTTGTGACAATGGCATTATTCATCTTTGTGCTACGCCATTCAACACTCTGTTTGCACATTCGGCAAATTGCGTTAAAGTTTGGTTGTTTTTGCTAGACCCAAAAGGTCTTCGGAGACCTTTTGGGTCTGTGACTGAGTCGCTACACAAACCTGGAGAATTCGAAATGCGCTTTGCCCGGTGGTTGTATCAGGCGGAACTGTTGTGGTGGCGACTGACGCGCCCTGTGACCTTAGGCGTGCGCTTGCTCGCGCTGCAGGATGGGACTGTGTTATTGGTCCGCCATACCTATCAATCGCAGTGGTATCTGCCGGGCGGCGGCGTGAAGCGCGGGGAAACCTTGGAACAGGCAATCCGTCGCGAAGCCGCTGAAGAGGTCGGCGCGGCGTTGGGCGAGGTGCAGTTATTGGGCGTCTACACGAACTTTTACGAGTACAAGAGTGATCACGTGATTGTGTTCGTGTGTGATGACGTTGTGGTGAAGGGAACGCATAGTCATGAGATTGAGCGATACGGCTTTTTCGCTTTCGATGACCTACCACCCGATACCTCGCCGGGCAGCCGCAGACGTATCGCCGAATATCGCGAACAGACAGCCGTGCCTATCATCGGAATGTGGTGATTGGATACTGGAAGCTGAATGTTGGACGTTGACGGCGATTTCTAATCGCTGATTCTTGATTCGCAGATTCTTGAATCACTCATTTACTTCATCTACGGGGAGAATAATGCAGTTTTATTTCATTCGTCATGGACAGTCGCAAAACAATCACTTATGGGCTAACACAGGAACCAACGAGGGACGTCACGAAGATCCGGAACTGACGTCCGTGGGAAGACAGCAGGCCGCGTTGCTGGCAGGATATCTAGCGCAGCGTGTCCCGGTGCAGGATGATGCGGAGCAGGATGCGACGCCGGATTGGTGGAATGGGACGGGGTTCGATATCACGCACGTCTACTGCAGCCTGATGGTACGTGCTGTGGCGACCGGGACCGCGGTAGCGACGGCGCTGAACTTGCCGTTGATCGGTCTGCGGGACGCGCACGAGACAGGCGGCATCTATTTGCAGGACCCGGAGACGGGCGAGAGGGTGGGGCTGCCGGGCAGGACGCGCGCTTACTTCGAGGAGCATTACCCTAATCTCGTGTTGCCCGACGATATGGACGATCAGGGCTGGTGGAACCGTCCTTTTGAGGAAAGAGACGAACGACAGGAACGGGCGGAACGTCTGGTGGCGAAGTTGCTGGCGCGTCACAAAGAGACTGAGGATCGTGTGGCGTTGATCAGCCACGGCGGATTTTACAATCACGTCCTGGCAGCAATGCTGAATCTGCCGGAAGAGCGCGAGTATTGGTTCTCGATGAACAACACTGCCATTACGCGCATCGATTTCAGGGAAGACCGCACTTGGGTGGGGTATATGAACCGTGTGGATTTCTTGCCGCGGGAGCTCATCACCTAGAAGAAGGAGGCCGGATGCAAGAGGAAAAATACCCATTGTCCAGGGTACAACCTGCCGATCTCTCATCTCTAATTTCTCACTTCTCACTTCTAATCTCTAATTCTTAGGAGCGCAATGACAACAACTGAAACTACTGCCAATCCGTCTGCTATTGCTTCGCACCGGACGCGACTATACGTCACTATCGGCTACTGTGCGGCCTTCGTTGCCTTGGGGCTGACCACCGCTTCACTGGGGCCAACGCTGACCGATCTGGCGACCAACACGCGCGCGTCCCTGTCCCAGATTAGTTACGGCTTCACCGCCCATGCGTTAGGCTACTTACTCGGCTCGTTTCTTGGTGGGCGATTGTACGATCGCCGCTCTGGCAATCCGGTGATGGGCACAATGTTGCTGTTGATGGCGCTGAGCATGGCGCTTATTCCGTTGATCCCCGTTTTGTGGGTGCTGATTGCAGCGCTGTTGTCGTTGGGCATGTTTGCGGGCGCGTTGGATGTGGGCGGTAATACGTTGTTGGTCTGGTTGCACGGGGAGAAGGTTGGCCCTTATATGAACGCGCTGCACTTTTTCTTTGGCGTCGGGGCTTTCTTATCGCCGGTCATCATTGCGCGCGCGCTGGCTGCTGGTGCAGGTGTCACCTGGGCTTACTGGATTCTTGCTCTGTTGATTGTCCCTGTCGCTGTGGTTGTGCTGCGCTTGCCAAGCCCCCCGTCATCTGCGGAAGCGGATAGCACATCCGATGCCCCGCCGGCGGTTAGGACGCGACGCTCGTCCGCTCTGTTGGTTGTGTTGATTGCCTTGTTCTTCTTCCTGTACGTGGGATCGGAGACCAGCTTTGGCGGGTGGATTGCGACCTATGCCAAGGCGGCCGGCTTGGGCGATGCCACGACGGCGGCCTATCTAACTTCGGTTTTTTGGGGGGCCTTAACGCTGGGGCGCTTGCTCTCTATCCCGTTGGCCGCGCGATTGCGTCCACGGACGTTGCTGTTTGCCGATCTGGTGGGCTGCTTGCTCAGCGTGCTTGTCGTCATTGCGTGGCCTGGCGCGCCGGCAGCGCTGTGGATCGGTACATTCGGTGCGGGGTTCTCGATGGCATCGCTCTTTCCGACGATGATCTCCTTCGCCGGGCGTCACATGACGACCACCGGCAAGACCACGGCCTGGTTTTTCGTCGGTGCAAGCAGCGGCGGGATGATCATCCCCTGGCTGATCGGGCAATGGTTCGAGTCCACCGGCCCGCTGGTAACGGTGTTTATGATCCTGGCAAGCCTTCTTTTGAACCTGGGGATGTTTGGCGTAATTGTGCGTTACGTGCAGCACTTTGAAAAGCAGGAGGTGTGATCCGTATGGCGCATTTGTTGACGACCCTTGGCCCGAAATCCGCGGATAAGGTGGAGATGATTTTGCCCCACGAGCATATCTTCGTGGATGTGCGCCCACCTGAGAAGGTTGTAGATGTGACGGTGGATGCAGCCGACGTGGTGGCGTTGATGGCGCCCGAGATCGAGAAGGCGCGTGCGGTGGGCGTGACGGCGCTCGTGGAGTGCAGTCCTGTCGGAGTAGGGCGGCGCGTTGATCTGGTGCGCGCGGTTTCGGAGGCCACGGATTTTCCCGTCGTTGTCCCCACCGGCATCTATCGCGAGCCGTGGGTGCCTGCCTGGGCACACACCGCCAGCAAAGACAAGGTGCGCGACTGGATGTTGTCGGAGTTGCAGGATGAGATCGAGGATACCGGCGTACAGGCAGCGTGGATCAAG
>JBJYXQ010000474.1:0-2694 GCA_046260035.1 Anaerolineae bacterium | reverse complement strand
ACCTGGCGCTACGGCTCGCCGGAGATGCGCGAACTGTGGAGTGAATTATACGCTCGCCGTCTATACCGGCGCATCTGGGTGGCGATGGCACGGGTCCAAAGCCGCTACGGGCTGGTGACGGCAGAACAAGTCGCCGACCTGGAAGCACACGCCGAGGACGTGGACTTTGCGCGCTCGCTCGAAATCGAGGCCAGCATCCACCACGATGTGATGTCCGAAATCCGCGCCTTTGCTGAGCAATGTCCGGTGGGCGGCGGTATCATCCACCTGGGCGCAACGTCGATGGATGTGCGCGATAACGCGACCGCGCTGCAAATCCGTGATGCGCTCGACCTCCTGTTGCCTAAGCTGGATAGCCTGCTCCTGGATTTCGCCGAGCAGATTGAACGCCAAGCTGCCCACCCCTGCATCGGCTTCACGCACATCCAGCCCGCCGAGCCGACGACCGTGGGCTACCGGCTTGCCGCCTACGCGCAAGACCTGTTGGTCGACCGTGCCGACCTGGTGCGCGTTCGAGCTGAGTGGCGCGGCAAAGGCTTCAAAGGGGCGGTGGGAACATCGGCCTCGTACCAACTGCTCTTGGAAGGACAAACCGACCCCGCCACATTCGAGGCTGAAGTGATGGCGGAACTAGGTTTACCGGCATGGCCTGTCGCCAACCAGACCTACCCACGCCGTCAAGATTGGGCCGTGCTGACGGCCCTCTCCGGCATGGGGAGTACCCTCTATCGTTTTGCCTTCGACCTGCGCGTCCTACAAAATCCCGCCATCGGCGAATGGGCCGAACCGTTTGGCAAACAGCAGGTCGGTTCATCGGCGATGCCGTTCAAGCGCAATCCCATCCGCGCGGAGAACGTGAACAGCCTGGCACGTCATCTCGCACAACTACCCCGCGTGGCCTGGGACGATGCCGCGCATTCCTTGTTGGAACGCACACTCGACGACTCCGCCAACCGGCGCATCATTCTACCGGAGGCATTCCTCATCGCGGACGATCTATTGGGGACGATCACGCGCCTGGTGCGCGATTTACGCATCAACGATGCCGCCATCGCGCGTACGCTGGATACCTATGGGCCTTTCGCGGGCATCGAACCACTGTTGATGCGCCTGGTGAAGGCCGGCGCGGATCGCCAGGCGATGCACGAAGTCCTGCGCGAGGTAGCGATGCAAGCGTGGAGCCTCGTCGAAACCGGGAAACCGAATCCGCTGGTTGACCTGTTGGCAACCGATAACCGACTGCTAGCACATCTCGACGCTGCGATCATCCGCGCCAGTCTCGACGCCCGCGACTATGTCGGCGACGCTCCGGCGCGCGCGCTAGCGTTAGCACAGCGCATCCGCGAAACTGTCGCTGGATAGGTGCATGCAACACAATCAGTAAAATAGGACTCACACAATGACGACATTTTCCCACCACTGAGGGCGCTGAGTTAGGCGTTGCGAGCAACGCACAAACTCTCTGCGCGCTCTCCGGTAAATCTTCGTTCGTTTGCGTAAGTCTTGAGAATTAAGGAATTTTTCCCCTAAAACGTCTCTTCCTCTTGACACCGAAAAAAACATATGCTATATTGTTAATGTTAATTTATACGTATAAGCTTAATTGTATAAGCTTATACCTATAAGTTAAACAAACATTGAAGAACTTTCTTCTTTTCAAGCCAAAAAGTACCAGGGAGCGAAAGGTGACAAATCTATGAAGCGACCGACTCAAGTTGACGTAGCTCGGTTGGCGGGAGTCTCGACGGCGACGGTTTCGTATGTGGTGAATGGTCTCGCCGATGGCCGGGTACCCATTTCCGAAGAAACTCGCCAGCGAGTCCAGGAGGCCATCGAGGAGTTGGGCTACGAACCGGATGCCCGCGCTCAGGCCTTACGTTCTGGCAACACCCAAACTGTCGGCCTCATTCTCCCGGATATCCACAACCCCCATTTCTGGCAGATCGCCGATGGGGTCGAGCAGGAGCTGCGCGCGGCGGGTTACCACTTACTTCTCTCCAGCGCAGACCTCAACCCTGATCATGGGAAGGCTATTTTCAAAGAGATGTCGCGCCGGCGCACCGACGGGCTGATTTTGATGAGCGCTTTCATCTTCCAATCGGAAGGAGCGCAAAAGATTCTTACGCAACTCCTCAAGCGGCGGTTCCCTATCGTGAAAATAGGTGAGCATCCGGCGATAGACTGCGTAGTATCCAATTATGAGGCAGCAACCCAGGAAGCGATGGGCTATTTGTTGTCGTTGCAACATCGGCGGATCGGCCTGATTTTTGGCGTGCGGCCACCATGGAACGATTCCGATACCGCTGAACTATCAGTCGATTCCGCGGGAGGTTTGGACCGTCTACAACCTTACCAGGAATGCCTGCAGGCAGCCGGTCTGCCAGTTGACCCGGAACTGATCGTCACGTGCGGCACAACCATTGAGGATGGGTATCAAGCTGCCCTACAGCTTCTCAAGCTCCCAATGCGGCCCACAGCCTTGCTGGCCATCAACGACCTGCTGGCCATCGGCGCTCTACGCGCCGCTAGCGACTTGGGGCTACACGTCCCCACCGACTTATCAGTGGTCGGCTATGACGATATTTCCCTGGCCAGTTACCTGACACCGCGCCTGACAACCAGCTCCAAAGACATGGCAAAAGTGGGACGGGGGGCAGTTAAGCTGCTGCTTGCCCGTATCCAGGATCCCGAACG
>JBJYXQ010000473.1:0-7567 GCA_046260035.1 Anaerolineae bacterium | reverse complement strand
TATCGCACGCGGCAGTCGTCGTTGATCGCTCGCTTGGTGCAGTTGGAATTTGAGATTCGCTACGCGCGGATGGCGGAGCTCGAACGCATCGACTTTATCGATACGTATGCGGCGGCGTATCGCCGGGCGTTGCTTGTCGAATACGGTGGGTTCGATACGGCTTTTCCGATCCCTTCGGCGGAAGATGTGGACCTTTCCTTCCGGCTGGCACGCGCAGGGCATTGGCTCGTTTTCGCGCCGGATGCCTGGGTCTGGCATCAGCATCCGGCGACATTGGGGCGCTATCTGGCCCGCAAGGCGCGCTTTGGCTATTGGCGCGCGTTACTCTATGTCCGCTATCCTGACAAAATCTCCGGCGACGCGCACACCGATCCTGCGCTGAAACCGCAGTTCGCGCTGGCGGCGTTGCTTGGACTATCAGTGGTTGCAGGAGTGTTCTGGCCTCCGGCGTGGCTCTTGGCGTTGCTGTTGCTCGTCCTCTTCCTGGCGACGACGCTATCTTTCGTGCGTTGGGCCTGGCAGCGCGACCGGGCCGTGGCATTGATCTGGCCTAGTGTAACACTGCTGCGCGTGATTGTGCAGGGATCAGGCCTGGCACTCGGTCTGCTGCGGCAAGTGGTGAAATGAACGTTCGTGCGCGCTTGCCGATTCCCCTTGTGACGGGTGGGGTTGCCTTGCTGGTTTATGTGCTGACGATGGCGCCATCTCTCACCTGGGCGCACTGGGGTGCGGATGGCGGCGACTTTATCACGGCGGCGGTTACCGGGCGGATGCCACACCCGCCGGGTTTCCCCCTCTACTTGACGCTGGCGCGATTTTTCGTGTTGCTCCCCCTGCGCGATCCGGCTTGGCGGCTTAACTTGCTTTCAGCTGTGATGGCGACGGGTACGGTGACGTTGACCGCGCTAACGCTACGTCGTCAGGAAAAATCGCCATGGATTGTCCTCTCGGCAGCACTCATGCTGGCCTTTGCCCCGCTGTTTTGGTCGCAGGCACTTATCACGGAGGTGTATACAACAGCGGCGTTTTTTGCGGCGTTGGCCAATTACGAATTACGAATTACGAATCGCGAGTCACGAATTGCGAATCGCCGCTGGCTTTTGTCGGGTATCGTCTGTGGATTGGGGATGGCGGTCCATCCGACGTTGCTGCTGTTGTTGCCATTGTGGTTGACCTATCTATTCGTAGATGGCGGCCGGCGTCCCGAGCACACATCACGCATCACGTATTACGCATTACGTTTTACCTTGTACGGTTTAGGCGCCATTATCGGTTTGCTCCCATATGCATTTTTACCGTTCCTGGGGCGCTGGCCGCAACCGTGGGGAGATTTGCGCACGTTTGCTGGTTGGTGGGATGTGGTGACTGCACGGTTGTATCAGGGCTACGCTTTCGGATTGCCGTTGGCCGATTGGCCCGCGCGCCTGGCGGCGTGGGCAGCGCTGCTGGCGCGACAATTTACGCCGGTCGGCGCTGCGTTGCTGTTGCTTGGTGGTTGGTTGATGTGGCGGAGGCAACGTTGGGAGGTAGTGGGATTGGCGGTGGTGGGGGGCTTGATAAGCCTGTTTGCGATTGTGTACGCTACACCGGATTCGCTGGTGTATCTTCTGCCACTGTTGCCGCTCTTTGTCCCTTTGCTGGGGGTAGGTCTGCGCGGGCTGGTGGATAAGGGATTGCCCGCGTGGGCGACGTTGGTCTTGCCGCTGATATTGCTGGCATGGAACTGGCAAGCTATGGACCTGCATCGCGATGATGAGGCGGTGTTGTGGTACAATCATGTGTTGGCGGCGACGCCTGCGGATGCCGTTTTGGTGACAACACAGGGCGACCCGTATACCTTCGCGCTGTGGTATGCGCAAGAGGCTATGGGGCTGCGGGAGGACGTGTTGGTCATTGACGGGAATCTTTGGTGGCAGGAGAGTTACCGCCACTTTTTGTCCGTGCAGACCGGGCGTGAGGTTGCTATGCCGGAAGATTATGCCGCAAGGCGGCCTCTGTGCCGGATTGTAGAGGAGGGTGTTGCGTGTCCGTAATCGCACAACATAGACGAAAAATAGCGACCGGCCTGGTTGTGTTGGGCTTGGCCTTGGTCGCCATTTGGGTGGGGCAGACGGCTATCGCAGCGGGATCACTGGTGCGCTCGCTAAAGACGGCTCAGACGCTGCTCGATGACAATCCTCTGGCGACCGATGCGGCTGCGCTTGGAACGTTGTTGCACCAGACGCGGCACGATGTTGTGGTACTGCGGCGCAACGTTGGTTGGCTGGCTGGCATGGGACCGGCGTTCCGCTGGCTGCCGAAGGTTGGTTCGCTTGTGGGGGACGCCCCCGCGTTGCTTGCTTTGGCCGATGGCCTGACCGAGGCTGGCGTGTTGTTGTGGGACGCCGCAGAATCGGTCGTGACAGCGTTCCAGGCCGGTGAATCGCTGCTGGAGAAGGTGCCGGATGTTTTCGTACAGCTCACGCCGGTCCTGCCGCGTGCTCAATCGGCCGTCACCCGAGCTACTGTCGCTTTTGAGGCCATTGATGTGGATGCCTTGCCTGGTCGTTTGCAAAGCCCACTGAAACAACTCGGCCCACTGTTGCCGTTACTGGACGATGGACTGGCTCTGGCGGCGGCGGGCCCGTCTTTGTTGGGGCTGGATGCACCGCGTACCTATCTACTCCTCCTTCTCAACGAAGGCGAACTGCGGCCCAGTGGTGGGTTCATCACTGGTGTGGGGGAGATTCACGTCGAAGCTGGAAAGATCGCAGAGATGACGTTTTCTGACAGTTATACCGCAGATGATTTCTCGCAGCCTTATCCGCTTGCGCCGGAGCCGTTGCAGCAATTTATGGGTATCGAATTACTGGTTTTCCGCGACAGTAACTGGTCACCCGATTTCCCCACGGCAGCGCGCCAGGCATTGGAGCTGTATCGCCCTCACCATGAGGTAGCGGTGGACGGGATTATTGCCGTGGACCAACACGCAGTGCAGCGTTTGGTGGACGTGCTTGGCCCATTGACTTTGCCTGACTCGGACGAACCCATAACTGGCGCGACGTTGCTTGAGTATCTTTACAGCACATGGGCGCAGGAGGATGATGAGCGTTTCGGTGAGTGGTGGCAACAGCGTAAGTCGTTTATGGAGCCATTAGCTGAAGCAGTGATGGCGCGCGTTTCTAGTGGTGACGCGGACTGGCTGGCATTGGCGAAGGTCGGACAGCAACTGGTGGACGAGAAGCACATCCTGATATACTTTGTTGATGAGAATGTTGAAACATTGTTGGCGGCGTACGGTTGGGACGGCGCATTGCGCCGGCTCGAGGGCGATTATGCGATGGTCGTGGAGGCGAATCTGGGGTACAACAAAGCCAGCGGTAAATTGGATCGCACATTCACCTACGAGGTTGATCTCACACAATCCCCGCCGCGCGCGACAATGACGCTTACCTACACACACACGAGTGATGCGGACATCGCTTGCGTTCCGGAGGCACGTTATGATCCTGAATACACGCAGATGATGGACCGTTGTTATTGGGGGTATTTGCGCCTCTACGTCCCAAAGGGTTCACGTTTGGTCGAAACCAACCGTCACTCAATCCCGGCAGACTCTGTTGCCAATGGGGAGCCATGGGACGGCCTGCCGCGCATCTCGGCAGCGCCGGAGGGAGCGTACACCGTTTTCGAGCAGGCGATGCTCTTGCCAACTAAATCGCGAGACGTGGTCTATTTCACGTACAAGCTGCCGGATGATGTCGTTCAGCAAAACCCCGATGGCACGCTGACCTACGACTTGTTATGGCAGAAGCAAGCGGGATTGCAGAGTGTGCCGTCGCGTGTCATCTTGCGCTTGCCCCAAAATGCTGTATTATGTCCTTCGCAAGCTAACCCCAGCGTAGATGATGCCGGGGTGCTTTTCTTTGACGTCAATCTGCGCGTTGACAGCAGTTTGCATGTTTGCTATCAGGTATCGCAGGGGGAATAAGTGATGAACAAGCGACATTGGATGTTATTGGCATGGCTACTCGTCGCGCTGATGGTATCCGGTTTAGCGGTCATGCCGACAGTCTGGGCTATGCCGCCGCTGCAGAACTGGACTGTGCCTACACGCACGCCGACGCCTGGCCCTCCGACTGAGCCACCACCCACACAAGAACCTCCGACGTCACAGCCGCCCGGTGATACGCCAACTGCTACGCCATCCCCTGAGGAACCTACCGCGACAACGGCGCCTGGGAGCAGTACACCAACTGCGACACCGACGCTGTCTGTCACGCAGACAGTGACCGAAACACCAACTACAGATGAGACAACGCCAACGGCGTCACCGACTACGACGATGACTGCAACCGCGACGCCGACTGCTGTATCCCCAAGTGAAGAAACGTCTACACCGGATTCAGCCGTAACTGACGCTTCAGGCGAGGCGTCGTCTAGCGAATCATCGTCTTCTTCTGGTTCACCTTCTACTGAAGCAACTGCGCCGGTTGATGCTTTGTCAGATCAAAGTGAACCAGGTAATGGCTCGTGGTTGTTTTTTGGCGGTGTGGGGCTGCTGCTAGTGGGGGTGGTGTTGTTGCTGGTGTGGCGACGGCAGGGGTGAGTTAACAACCTGTGACAGAACCCATCGTCGTATTTGATCACGTTTCCAAAGCCTTCGACCTGCACCGGGGACGCTCGCGTTCGTTTAAGGAGTTGCTGGTCAACTTTGGGCGCTGGCGGCAACCTCGCGTTCGTGACGACTTGCACGCACTGCAAGATGTCAGTTTTTCTATTGCGCCTGGAGAAACAGTGGGCTTCATCGGCTCCAACGGAGCCGGGAAGAGTACGCTGCTCAAATTGATTGCGCGCATCCTCGAACCTGATTCCGGCACGGTTACGGTGGGAGGGCGCGTCGGTGCGCTCCTTGAGTTGGGCGCGGGCTTTCATCCCGATTTGACCGGCCGGGAGAACGTCTATCTGAACGCTTCGATTATGGGCTTGAATCGCCGCGATGTGGATCGCCGCTTTGATGAGATCGTGGCGTTTTCGGAGCTGGAACGCTTTATCGATGTGCCGGTGAAGCACTATTCTTCGGGGATGTACGTGCGGCTGGGATTTGCCGTAGCGGTTAACATGGAGCCGGAGATTCTGCTGGTGGATGAGGTACTGGCGGTGGGGGATCAGGCTTTTCAACATAAGTGTGTGGAACGTATGGTGCAGTTGAGACGATCAGGTGTGACGATCGTCTTTGTATCGCATGGCTTGTCTATTATTGAGACTTTTTGCGACAAAGCGATTTGGCTGGATAGCGGCATAATTCAAGCTCAAGGAAATGTAACGGATGTCGTAACGGATTACCTCAGAGTCATTACTGAAAAAGGGAATCCGACCCACCAGAAGATAGGAGAAACTCAAACAGAGGGGCGTTGGGGGACTGGCAAGATACAAGTTGTTAGCGTAGGATTATGTGATAAGCATGGCGATTCAACTTCGGCTTTCGAAACCGGTGAGCCGATGGATATCCTTATATCTTATCGAGCGGATGAACGTGTTGAGCACCCAGTATTTGGGCTGGCAATTTATCAACAAAATGGGTTCCATGTCTGTGGGCCTAATACACAATTGGGCGGGATGAGTATTCCGACGGTGGAAGGGACAGGCCAATTGGTATACCATATCCCCAATCTGAATCTGTTGGAAGGTACGTATTTCCTGACCATAGCTGTAGTGAACGAGGTGGGGAGTGAAACATACGATTATCACGACCGCCTCTATTCATTTCGAGTACACCATGGGCAGTGCCGTGAATTGTACGGTGTGATGACGCTTGGGGGGACGTGGCGATTTTCAGATGACGCACAATAGTGTGCTTTTAACCCGCTGTGTCTTGGGAGTTGGTTATGGAAACGGGTGACTATTCAGAATTATACGATGCGTATTACTACGCCCATGATTGTGGCAAACCTTATCAGCGTGATGCTGACTGGTTGAGTTTTTTTGATCGAATTGCGGAACGCCTGATTGCTGAGATCCAACCGAATACTGTGCTTGATGCGGGCTGTGCTATGGGCTTTTTAGTCGAGGCGTTGCGGCGGCGCGGCGTGTCAGCATACGGCGTGGATATTTCCGAATATGCGATACAAAATGTGCATATCGATATTCAACCCTACTGTTGGGTGGGTTCAGTGACGGCGCCTTTTCCGCAAAAGTATGATTTGATAACTTCAATAGAAGTTTTGGAGCACATGCCCAGGCAAGAAGCTGAGCGAGCCATTGCCAACTTTTGCAGCTATACCGATGATATTGTGTTTTCTTCTACTCCCTTTGACTATCGGGAGGTAACCCACGTCAATGTGCAAAATCCTGAGTACTGGGCCGGAATATTTGCGCGACAGGGATTCTTTCGGGATCAGGATTTTGACGCTTCTTTTTTAACCCCTTGGGCCGTTCGTTTCCGTCGTCGTCAGGATCCTTTATATCGTATTGTCCAGGACTATGAACGCCGTTTTTGGACTCTCTGGAAGGAAAACGTTGATCTGCGGGAATCGTCCACGAACCTTTCTACGAATATGCGTCTACAACAACGAGAGACCGAAAAAACTATACGACAATTGACAACCCAAAAAGAGAACCTGAGAGCCCGCCTAACAGGCATTGAAAACAGCATGGGCTGGATTTTCTTGCAAAAGCTGCAGTCTCTACGTGCCTTTTTCTTTCGGCCGGGATCGAAAAGGGATCGCTGGCTTGAGAGCTTTATTGAATCCGTGCGCGTACATCGTTTGGGTGGGGCGTTAACCAATTTGCTAAAGGATCTGAAAAATCGGTTTTTATTGAGGAAAGCATCAAAACTATCAAATTACGACCTTGGACGGGGAGCCTATCAGTCTTGGATAACGGCACATGAGCCAAACGCTGCGGTTTTGGCTGAACAAAAGTCTGCCTCGCATAAGTTTTCTTACCGCCCGTTGATCAGCTTTGTTATGCCAGTTTACGACCCACCCCTGGCGATTTTGCGGGAGACTCTTTATTCGGTCTTGAACCAGACGTATGATTGTTGGGAGCTTTGCATTGCGAACGGAAGTTCCGCGCCGGGTGTAAAGACTTTGTTGGATGAATTTGCTCGGCAAGATGACCGTGTTTTGGTAAGTCATTTGGCGGGAAATCTGGGTATTTCAGGCAACTCCAATGAAGCGTTAGGGATGGCGCGTGGCGAATTCATCGCATTGTTGGATCACGATGATGTGTTAGCGCTGAATATGCTTTACGAAGTTGTTGATCTGTTAAATCAACACACTCAAGCGGATATCATCTATTTTGACGAGGATAAAGTCCTTGAGGACAAAAATATCAGAGTGGAACCCTTTTTCAAGCCAGACTGGTCTCCACATCTGCTACTTTCGGTCAACTATCTACCCCACGCGGTTTTCAGACGCGATTTGGTTCTGGAAGTCGGGGGATTTAACTCGACGATGGATGGGGCTCAGGATTGGGATTTAGCCTTTCGTTGTACCGAAAAGACAAATCGCATTTTCCATATCCCAAAGGTGCTTTACCACTGGCGTAAAATGCAGACTTCGACCGCGCAGGCTGTGGGAACGGC
>JBJYXQ010000472.1:0-4357 GCA_046260035.1 Anaerolineae bacterium | reverse complement strand
ATCGTGATCAATTGCTCGCGTGGATGTAAGAGTGAAAATTTCATAATGCCTCCAAAACTTTTTTCTCATCAGCAGATTTAGCAGATGAAGCAGATTTCTACCTCCAGCAGACAGAAAATCTGCTCAATCTGCTAAATCTGCTGATAAATAATGACGTCAGTTGCCCAATTTGACCGGCGCGCCGCCGTTTGCCGCCGATTGCCGCAGGGCGAGGATGAGTTCCTGATCCAGTCGCGCCTGATAGGGGCCGTAGGTTGTCGCGGTGTCGTTGCGCACGGCATCCACCAGGCTCATCAGGCAGCCCGCCACGCCGATTTCGTCATCGTGCCACTGCACGCCGTGACCCTGCACCGCCGGGCGGAAGGGATTCTCCCACGTCACGATGGGTAAGTCGGGATCGCCGGTGTGGGCGACGATCGCCGTCAGCGCACCGCCGTCACAGCGCTCCCAGCGCCGTTCCAGCGTGATGAAACTTGGCCCTTCCCCGCCGGGCGCGAGCAGTGAGAGCTTTTCCTCGACGGTGTGCAATCCCACGCCGAAGGTGATGCCCATACCTTTTTCCGCCAGAAAGCGGCTGCTGCGGAACCAGCGCAGCGCGGAGTCGTAGCCCACCGACGTCCAGTGGAAGATACCCACCTGCCCGCCTGCGAACTCGACCATCCCGTGCTCCTGCGTTTCCGCGCGTGGGCCGCGCGTCCCTGCGAGCAGGGACCAATGCGCTGCCAGATCGTACTTGTGGACCGATCCCACCACCTGCGTTGGCTGCGCGTCGAAGCCCAGATAGCTGCGCATCACGCTGATGCCGTGATAGCCGTGCCCGGCGAAATCGCTGAACGACGAGTAGACTTTGCCGAACAGCCCGGACGCGAGCAGCTTGAGCTTGATCTGCTCCAGGGGACGGCGGTGAAATTGTTCGGAAACCTCGATTTTGCGTCCACGCGCCTGTGCTGCGGCGATGATCGCATCAGCCTCACCCAGATCGTGCGCGATGGGCGTTTCAAGCAGCACGTGGAGTCCGGCTTCCACTGCCATCAGCCCGACCTGCCCGTTGGCAGCATACGTCACCGAGACAATGCCGATTTCGGGCGCGGTTTCGCGCACCAGTTGATCTACGTCAGTGTACCACGGCACATCCAGGCTCTCGCCCAACTTCCGTGCCGAGCCGGGGCTGCGCCCCCACACGGACACCAGTTCCACTTCTTCCGGCAAAGCTTTGACGATGGGGCCATACATATAGCTTGAACGTTTTCCCGTGCCGATGATGGCGACACGCAAGGGTTGCTTTTTCGTTGACATTGTTTGCACTCCTTTCTTGAGTCCTGACGTTGTGTATTTTCCGATGCGCATTCGAGAGTCAGGCGACCTATACGGATTGTACTATCATCCAACAATTTTGGGAATCGAGCTAAAATAGACGAGCTTGTGAAAGATGTTAGGTTTCAGTGGATGAAAAACTATTTGGAGGACAAATTATGGTCAACATAGGCATTGTTGGAGCGGGGATGTGGGGTAACGTCCACATGGACACGTTGCACAAGAGTGGACGCGCGACCTTGCGCTGGGTCTGCGATGTGAATCCGAAAGCATTGGATGCGGCGCAGGCCAAGTTCGCCATCCCCAACACGACACAGGATTACGCTGCCGTCCTCGCCGATCCGGAAGTGGACGCGGTCGTGGTTGCTACGCCGCCGTACACCCACGTGGACATCGGCGTGGCGACGCTGCGTGCGGGCAAACACCTGCTCATCGAAAAACCGATGGCGATCAACCGCGCGCAGGTGGCGCAGTTTCTCGACGAAGTCGTACAGCACCCGGATCAGGTGGTGCTGGAAGGCTCGTGCCGTCACGCGCGTCTCAATCCCAAGTTCGCGTTCGTGAAGGCGCTCATCGACAGCGGCAAGCTGGGTGAAATCTATCACATCACCCACCACCACCTGGTGCAGGGGACGTTCATCGAGTACAACCCCAATGCGCCCTGGTCAATGGACAAGAGTCTTGCGGGCGGAGGGCCGTTTATCGACTGGGGCGAGTATGACCTCTCCTTCCACCTCGGCGTGTTGGGCGATCGACCGGAGATCCGCTCCGTCAAAGCTTTCACCCGCACGGGACTGCGCGATCTGGGTGATAAAGTGCCGGTGGCGGATGTGGAGATGCACGGCGCAGCCTTCCTCGAGTTCGACGGTGGCCTAACCTACCTCTACGAGCGCGGCGGTGGCGTGCATGGCGAAACTCGCAACGAGACGTGGCTCTTTGGCACCAAAGGCGGCCTGCATTTCTATTATCCCGCCTGGGAGCCGGTCACGGTCGAGTACTTCTACGGGGATGCCACGTCACACCGCGAAACCTTGACCGTCGATATGTCGGCGCACGCCGCGCACGACAACACCCCCTTCATCGCGCACTTCCTCGACTGCCTGGAAGGCACAGCGACACCGCTGATGCCACCCGCGCTCGCCGCCAAGCATCTGGATATCGTGTTTCAGATTTTGAGGATAGCGTAGCGAGCCGACCACGAATTTTTAGCGAATATGCGAATGGGCCCGACTCACTCAAGGCCCATTCGTTGTCTGTTCTGGTTTGTGACCGGCAACCTTATTCTGTGTAGGCAATCACGCATTTTGAGCAAAATCACGAAACGCAGCGTTGCGCATTCGTTTATTCGTTCGCCATTCGTGGTTAGCCCGCCGCTCGCTCTGCCCTGCCAGGTAGCGAATTGTCTCCATTATGCCCTCCGATGCTGCACGGACGCCCGCGCGATCCTCGACGTCGCCTTCCAGGCGCAACGGCTGTCCCACGGTCATCGCGTAGGGGCCGTGCCAGTACCAGCGGATCATCTCGTCCTCCTCGTTCAGGCGCGCATCGTAGGTGCGGATGCGCTCGCGCTGCAAGTGGATGCCCACGGGGATGATGGGCGCTCCGGTCATCAATGCCAGCCGTGCCGCGCCCGTCCGCGGGCTGTGCAATCCGCCCTCGCGGGGGCTGAGCGATCCCTCCGGGAAGATGCCGATGGTCTCCCCATCCTTGAGTCGTCGCAGTGCTTCATTGAAGGCGGCGCGCCCGTTGGTGTGAATGACGGGAATCTGCCCTGCCCGCCGCAGGAGCCGCCCCACGACCGGAATGGCGAAGACGGCTTCGGTAATGAGGATGCTCATGGGTTCGGCGGTCAGCGTCGTCATAATCAGCGGATCGGTGGTGCTGGGGTGGTTGGCGGCGATGATCTTCGGCCCTTCGGTCAGCGCCGCGTGGAAGACGACATCCGGGTTCACCGTGAGTTTGTAGTATAGGGCGACCAGCGGCTGTCCCACTGCGTAGACGAGTTTTTCCCAGTTAATGGGATTTGGTTCAAACTTGGGCCAACTGAGTGCGCGCAGATATGGGTTGGTGTGTCCTTCGAATAACATTGTGTCCCTCCCTCGCTCCTTGAATTGTTACGCTTACAGCATAAACGACGCGGGAGGGTTTCACATGCCCCAAAGGGGGTATTGGGGGGATATTTACTACTGATCCAAACATAACTTTCTAAAGGTCTATATGCTTTCGGGGTAGCTGAGATAGTTTAGTTTCATATGTTCGGATCAGTAAGTCTCAGGAGACCTAATTTTGCTTGGTCTGGATCGCCAGATCCGGACCAGAACGGGGATCTGGCGATCCCCTTGGCGCATTTTATGATCTACTGTGCCAGCATCAGCGCCAGGAAATGGTCGAGATCGCGGCGGGCGGCGCGGGCCGCTGGGGCGTAGCGGGGCAGCACGAGGTCGAACGCGTGATCGGTCTGGGGGAACTCGGCATAGACGACCGGAACGCCCGCGTCCAGTAGCTTGTGGTACATAGCGCGGGTGGCTTCCAGCGGCATATACCAATCGTGCGTGCCCTGAAAGAGCAGGGTGGGCGGGCACGCCGGCCCGATGTGTTCGATGGGTGAGGCCAACGCATACATGTCGGGTACCTCATCCGGCGACCCGCCAAGCAGCAGCCCGATCTCCGGGTTGCCGGGGACGTTCTTGTAGGTCGCGCGCATATCCACTGCCCCGTAGAACGAGACCACGGCGCGCACGCTGTCATCGGCGTCGCACAAGTCCGCCGGCGTGAGGGTGGGGTGATGGGGCGTATAAGCGGTGAGGAGCGCGAGGTGCCCGCCCGCCGATCCGCCGGAGACGACGATGCGTTCCGGATCGATGGCATACCGGTGGGCGTTGGCCTTCAGCCAGGCGATGGCGCGCTTTACGTCGCCGATCATACCGTAGAGGTCGGTTTCGGGCCACAGGCGGTAGGCGATGTCCATGACGACGTGGCCTTGTGCTGCCAGGTAGCGAAAGATCGGACGCGTGCCGATGTCCTTGTTGAGATAGCGCCAACT
>JBJYXQ010000471.1:0-2855 GCA_046260035.1 Anaerolineae bacterium | reverse complement strand
GTTGGACCGGGCGCTGCGCCCGAAATGGCTGGACGACCTCACCGGCCAGGATCGCGTGCGCGAGAATTTGCGCATCCTCATCGAAGCATCGAGAGGGCGCAATGAGCCGATGGAGCACGCGCTGTTTTATGGTCCTCCAGGTTTGGGCAAAACGACCCTGGCGCATATCATCGCCAACGAGATGGAGGCGGATATCCGTGTTACGGCGGGCCCTTCGATTGAGCGTGCGGGCGATCTGGCGGCAATTCTGAGCAACTTGCACGAGAAAGAAGTGCTTTTCATCGATGAGATTCACCGCCTGGGAAAGGTGGTGGAGGAAATCCTCTACCCGGCGATGGAAGATTTCGCGCTGGATTTGGTCATCGGGCAGGGGCCGGGGGCACGCACGGTGCGCTTGAGCCTGCCACGCTTCACCGTGGTCGGCGCGACGACGCGGCTGGCGCTGCTCTCCGCGCCACTGCGAACGCGCTTCGGAGCGGTTTACCGGCTGGATTTCTACGATCAGGCTGCGCTGGAAACAATCGTCGAGAATGCAGCGCGGGCGTTGAACGTACCACTGGAGCCCGAAGGCCGCGCCGAGATCGCGCGCCGGGGCCGGGGAACACCGCGTGTGGCCTTGCGCGTGCTGCGCCGCGTGCGCGATTATGCCCAGGTACGCGCCGACGGTATCGTCACCGGCGATCTCGCCAGCGAGGCACTGGCGCTGCTGGAGATCGACGCGCGCGGACTGGACGACCTCGACCGCCGCGTATTGTACACCATCATCGAGAAGTTCGACGGCGGGCCGGTGGGATTGGAGACCATCGCCGCATCGGTCGGCGAGGCCGCTGACACGATCATGGATGTCGTCGAACCGTACCTCTTGCAGCTTGGCTTCATCGGGCGCACACCCCGTGGACGGGTAGCGACGCGCCTAGCCTACGAACACCTCAACATCGCGCGCGATGACGCAACCGACACCCAATTGGAACAAGCTACGCTGTTCTGAAATCCCACTGCGAGTTCAGCTATGTTGACCACGGGGACGCTGCTCCACAATCGTTACCGGATCGACCGCATGCTGGAATTCGGTGTGATGGGCGCGATGTATCGCGCCTGGGACACACAACGGGATGTCGCCGTGTCGGTCAAGGAGTTGACGCCCCAACCCGATCTCGATTGCGCCGTTCTCGAGCGCGTCCGGCAGGAGTTCGAGCACGAGGCACAGATTCTCCGCACGTTGCGCCATCCGGCGATGGCAACCCTCATCGATTTCTTCCACGATGATACCGACGGCAATACTTACCTGGTGATGGATTTCATAGAAGGGGAAAGTCTGGCAGATTGCATCGCCCGCACTGGCCCGTTGCCTGAAGCGCAGGTGAAAGTTTGGGCCGCGCAGATTTTGGACGCGCTGGAGTTCTGCCACAACCACGGCGTGCTCCACCGCGACATCAAACCGCAGAACATCATCCTCCGTCCCGACGGGCAGGCGGTACTCGTGGGATTCGAACTGGCGAAACTATGGGATCCCAACGATCCGCGCTCCTGGACGGCCACGCGGGTGATGGGGACACCGGAGTACGCGCCGCCGGAGCGTTGGGGCCTGCAGTCATGGCACATCGACGCGCTTAGCGATGTGTACAGCCTCGGCGCAACGCTCTACCATGCGCTGACGGGCAAAGTGCCGCAGACCGCCGGAGAACGCACATCCAATCCCTACCAATTTGTCCCGGTGAGGGAGCTCGGTGGTGTCAATGCATCAACCAAAGCTGCCGTCATACAAGCGATGGAGTTGCCCCGTGTCAAGCGGTTCCAGAGCGCAGCAGCGATGCGAGCCGCGCTGTTGGATGAAACACCGCTAAGCGCGATCGAGGAAGTCGAGCCGGCCCGTCTGATGATCACGACGCGCGGTGAAAAGTTGCGCAACTGGGCCCTGCTGGTGCTGGTAGGTCTGGTGGCGTTGGGAATAGCGGGCCTTCTCGGCATAGCCGGGCGGATGTTCCTCAGCACACGGGTTGGCGAAACGCCCACACCGGAAGCTATTCAACCCACGGTCGTAGCAACAGAGATCAGCACGGCACCTGAAACTGGGGATACGCCATCGCCGGTCCCATCCGCCATCCCCACAGAAACGCCCACACCACGCCCGACCACTGCCCCCGCAACCGGTTCCACGGTTCCTAATGGCTGGACGCTTGCATTTGGCGATGACTTCACCGACAACGCCCGCGAATGGGTTATCGGTGGCTACGAAGACGATTGGGGAACAGTTACGCGGGTCATCACCAATGGCCTGTACATATGGGACATCAACGCCGCGAGCAGCGTCGGGCGCTGGTGCATGCCCACCATCACGCCTATGACTGACTTCTACCTGACGGTAGGAGCACGCCGGGTCAGCGGACCACTCGACGCCAGCTATGGCGTGGTCTTCCGGCACGATGCGGGGAGTTACTACCTGTTCAGTATCCGCGACGACGGTTTTTTCAACTTCAATCTATGGCACAATTTCACGTGGAATGCCATCATCGACTGGACCGGAACACTGGCGATTCGCCCTGGCGAGGTCAATCAACTGGCGGTGTTGGCCGAGGGAACACATTTCACCCTTAGCATTAATGAGACAACGGTCGCCGAAGCGGAAGATACTCAGTTACCAGCGGGTGAAATGGGGCTATCCGTGCTCTTCATCACGCCCGGCAACGCTGAGTTCACGTTTGAGCATTTTGAGGTTTATACGCCGTAGGCGCTTTCCAATCCGACAGACCCTGAAAATACGGCAGGATCGTATCGTTTTCCAGTCAAATCAGAATAATTCATGCAATGCAGCCAGAATTTGCGGCTAAAGCCGCGTTAGGAGAGTGTTTTTTCGG
>JBJYXQ010000470.1:0-4817 GCA_046260035.1 Anaerolineae bacterium | reverse complement strand
TTGCACAGAAGACCTCTACAAAAGCAGCCCCAGGGCTGATTCAGGAGGGTTCAAGACATCCAAGCTTAGGAAAAGACGGATTCGGCACACTCACTAGGTGGGCGGCTTGGTTGCTCGACTGCCTCCTGGTGCGAAGGCCTGCGATTGATCAATGTCGCCAAGGCCATTTGTTGACCTTGTTACTCTCCCACTTCAGGATTGAGGGTGATGCTCAACAACTATGAGACCGCGATCCAATTGGCTGAAAGCGCGCTTTCGAGCACATTCAACAGTCCCGTGCATCTCGTTGCGATAAAAAAGTTCGATAGCCGCAATCTAGTACTACGCTGCAAACTCATCACAGCCTCCGACAACGCGCCCAGCAGTGTAATCCTCAAACAGATGGCTGTTGATGCCTCACCAGAACAATCGCCGCGCCCTCTAGATTTCTTTCTGAATGAAGTGAAAAGTCTGCGATTGTTCAATGATCTGCGCGACCAATTTGACTTTGGGCCTCGGCTGTATTGCTGCCATCACGATCCAGGCTTTCTCATAATCGAAGATCTAGGTGATCATCAGACATTGTGGGACATACTAAAGGGCAACAATTCGCGTGTGGCGACGGATGCGCTTGTCAAGTTTGCGCGCTATCTGGGCAAGGTACAGGTCGCAACGCTTGGCAAAGAAAGCACCTTCAGGACACTTCAGTGTGACGCCCCTGCCTCGTCGCTGTCTACTGCGGCTAACCAGAATATCCGCTACGCCATGCGCGATTTGCGCGCTTGCTTAGATGCTTTGCGGATCAAACCCCCAGTTGGACTCAATAGGGCCATCGACACGCTGCAAGCAGCGATCCATAATGAGTGTAGTCCATTCCGTACATGGATACACTGTGACCTCAGGCCGCTGAATGTCGTGTACCTGGAAAACACCCAGGTGCAGTTATTAGATTTTGAGTGTGCCGGCTTTGGACACGCTTTACTGGACGCGGTTTCTGTCCGAATGGCCTTTCCGCCACCGCCAGCACCGGTTGTATCTTCCGGGCAGGCGGTACCGCCAGCGGTGATCCGCCGCTTTGAGCAAACGTACCGCGCCGAACTCATCAAGGGGATCCCAGAGGCTGCTGATGATGCCTGTTTTCATGAGGCACTTGTGCAAGCATGTGCCCATTGGGCATTGATCAAGCTCCTGAGCATGTGGCAGATACACTTGAAGGAACGCCTAGCACAAGGCGCAAGCTACGACTCCCGGGATGATATTGCACCACATAAGGCCGCATACGCTCGCTTTCGCCAGCAAGGGATAACCTACCTACAAACGTTTGTCGACACAGCGGAGGAGTTTGAGCAATTACCCACCATTCGAATTGCAGCCCAGATGGTTATTGCTGCACTGTTGAAAATCTGGCCTGAGATCGAGCCATTGCCTTACTTCCCTGCTTTTAGGCATAATGCGGATTGATGAGTCAGATTGGCTTTTTGTAGCGTGCAAATATCGAAGCAGAACTTCGGGCAGAAGCGAATGGTGTTCAGAACCTGAGGGGGGCCATAGGGCTGAAACCGCCGTCGGCAGATGTATGGGCTGGCAGGTCGGTCGGATTCACCTGCACCGAGCGTAGGCGCACGCGTGAAACGGCGGCGTCTATATCTCAATTGTGGCACACCGCGCGTTAGCCGCGACATCGTCCGACGCAAACCACTACGACTGATAGCAGTTCCCCAGCCACAAGCAACCAGAATTTCCTTTTTCCGAGAGTCGGCAATAGTGGCGTGTGGTTCGCGGGCAGCGGGAGTCAACCGCAGACACTAAATGCCACAACTGGACCAACTGCGCGAGTCCGTAGGGGCTGGCACGCAGTGAGTAGGGCGCAAGCGTCGGTAGGACGCATTTCTGGGGTGCTGTGCCGTGCGAGCCTGCAGAAGTCTGCATTTGCCCAAGGATCCGAGGTGCAATGCAACACTAATCGGCTCCAATATGCAACCCTGGATTCTCCTACGGACTTTTTCGCTTTTATCACCACCTCGGCCTACTTATGCAGGAAGCTTCTGTAGCAGTATATGTTAGCCGGCCTTCTGATTGCCAATAATAGAAGAGGAAACGATGTACATCCGTGAGAGTGGCACCCCTGGTAGCCCAGCTTGAGTCTTTCTCCACGGCAATGGGGCTAATAGCGCTATGTGGAAAACACATATGGCACAGTTGGCTGATTACCATTGGCTGGCCCCAGACTTCCCAGGTTTTGGTCGGAGTCGCGATACGGAATGGATTTCCCTGGAATCAACTGTCGAGGAGATCACAAAGTTGATCTAGGAGCATACTCCACAGAGCCAGGTGAACATCGTCGGCCTTTCTCTCGGGGGAAGTCTGGCACTGACTTGGCTTGGCAACGCTCCACATCTAGTTGACCACGCCATCCTTGACGGCGCTGCTGTCCAGCAAATGCCAGGCTTGCCCCTTGTGAAAGTGGGAATCCGCCTCATGCAGCCTCTTATGCATCGTGATTCCGTCATTCGCACGATTGCTGGTATGATGAAAATCTCAGCTGAGGACTACGAGGGCTTCAAGAAGGGAATGCTTTCAATGTCACCTGCATCGTTCACCCGCTCGTTTCTGCAAGCCAATTCGATGCGCCTTCCCCCCGGAATGGGGAACGTTGTGAGGCGTGTTCTGTTTGTGGGCAGACTAACCACTCGCCCGAACGGACGCAGCCTCAACGGATGTTGATGATCGAAGCGGCTTAGCGGCCCCGCTCAGCGCCAGCCATTGGGTGCGACGCGACAGCCCGAGTCGGTCCCGATGCGCAGTTCACTGGCGCAATGAACCAAGCGCAGCCGTACCAGGCGAGCGCAAAGAAAACGCCCCTGGGAGCTGACCTAAATACGCAAAAAGCCGCATATCTGCTGCCTCACGACGGCTACACTACGCTGCTACGCAAAACGTAGCTACTCCAAGTCGGGGCAGTCGGATTCACCTGAATACTGACACTGTGCGGCAGCACAGCGCGCTATCGCCTCATTGGGCTTTCGCCATTGCTTCAAAATTCTCCCATAGGCCAGGGACGCCGTACTGCTCCCTCATTCCGAGGGCGAAACCTTTGAGCCTTTGCCACATCATAGCCGCCGCGAGCCAATCGAAAAGCAACTCGCCGCTGAACAGACCCTGTTTGTAAAGTGTACCAACGGTCTCTGCCCAGTAGCAGATTTTGAAGGCAGTGCCGTATCCTTCGCTACCCATTGGGTACTTCTCTTGGAATGCTGCATAGTCAGTAACGAACTCGTCACTGAAGATCCAGTTGTAGGCATCCTCAAGGCCCATGCTGGAACCCCATTGCGCAAGTTGAACCATAAGCGTAGCATCTTGGTGAGTTGGTTTAGTCATCTGACTGACATCCTTTCCTGATTCTGACTAACGTATTCTACCTTTTGGTACTGTAACAGGTCTCAGGGCCGGTCGACCCATCACCCGCCGCTCCGTATATTCATAGGTTACTCCTTTGCCCCGATAGGTTATTCGCGCAAAGCCGGAAGCAGGCGGCAGGTTCTCTTCCCCAGTGTGGCCTATCGTAGCGTCCGGCTGATGAATGTCAAACGCGACAGGCCGCGATGTTGCTTTTCTCTACGGTGGTGGCGTGGAATGTACGGAGGACAGTGCAACAACAACTCAAGGTGTTCCACGGCCGATGGTGTAGGAAGTTAGGCGACGATTCCAGTGCGATCTACTCCCTCGTCGGCAATGTGGTGTCAATGGCCGCGATCTCTATCTCCTGGATAACGTGAAGCATGCGGAAGAATCGTGGTGACGAGAATAGCTCTTTGCACAAGTTGGCGTGGGTAGTATGCAATCTCGGCGGTTGTACACGGCCGCCGTCGGCGCCGAAGATAATAGCCGCTAACATGATTCCGCGGCAGAAAGGATACACGATGGATGCTCGGCTCGTGATACTCTCAATAGCCGTGACCGCCGCCGTCATCGGTAGGCTGCTGTACGAGCTGAACCCGTCGCTATGGAAGAATGCAGCGGCGAGGGTCGAGGATGACACATCACCCAACGGCGCGATCGACGACTATCTGGAATGGGTGGAAGAGCGAGAGGAGATGGATTGAGCGATGGTGTGGTGGGTATACTGTGCAGGCGACAGACAAAATGGCATTCAGCGCTTTAATACAGGTAAAGGCGTTAAGTGGTATAATGATTGCGCATAGCAGAGAAGCAGGGAGAACAGTATGAGCGAAAAGACCAGCATACACGGACGATGGCAGTATATGGTGAAAATCATCAAAATCGCGGAACCGGAGCGTCTTAGGGCCGGAGAACCGTATTCACTTGATGGTATTGCTGACTCACTTGATGCGTGGGGTGCACAAGGATGGGAGCTCGTCAACGTGATTCCAAGTTTGAATTGGCTCAAGGGTGATTACGGCGTATCAGAAATGGTCGAGGCCTACGCGTTTTTCAAGCGACGACTTTAGGCGTGATACGGACATTCGCTGTGCTGCCTGGCAAGACCCCAGCCCGGCGCCGGTGCCCACGCGCTAGGTCCACTTGTGAGCAATAACGAGTTGTGATAAACGTCACCGAGTAACGGCGCTTGGGTTGACTTGGGCTCCTCGTCAGCCGGTTCGGCGGTCGACAGAAGATAGTAGCACCCGAGCATTCTTGTCTGCACCTCGGTCCAGTCCTGCTAAAACAGACGGGACGGTCCTTTCCCCTTTCAATTCCGAGGCAATCACAGCCATCGGCCACACATTACGCAACTGCGGAAATGCCATGGATTCTAACTTTTGATATAAATAAAATAACTAAGAGTTGTACTTTTGACACTTTAAGTCAATTATGCT
>JBJYXQ010000469.1:0-1862 GCA_046260035.1 Anaerolineae bacterium | reverse complement strand
ATGCGGCCCATGCGTTCGTCCATTCGGGGGAGAAAGTAGAAGCCGCTCTCCAGCGAGAAGAAATGGTTGAGCCGCGCGGTGTCGCGCTGTTCGACCACCGGCTCCACCCAGGTCCAGAAGACCTCGTAGATCGTGTTGATGGGGTTGACGCCCAACTCGTAATAGACGCCATCGCCGTCGATGAAAATTTCGGCATCGCTGTCGCGGTGGTAAACGTGATCGTGGTGCTCGACGTGCGTGCCCCAGATTTCGTGATCCTCGTACTGGAACCCGGCGTACAGATAAGCATCATCCCATAGCAAGGCGATGCGCGAATCGAGCACAACCGGCGCGCCGGTGTCCATCTTGACGAACGGCGTAGACCACGTGGCGCGCTGCCAGACCGGTTCGTCGAGTCTGCCATCAATTGTGATCGGTTCAGCAGTGCGTAGACAGTCGTATTCAGCAACCGGCGGCAGCCCTTCCAACGGCCCCTGCGGCAGATTTAGCGTTCTAGGCATTGGGAACATAAAAACTCCTTGCAAATCAGAAACGAGAAATTAGAAATGAGAGAGGAAGAATTTGTACTGTTATCCACGTTCACTCATCCTGTTACAGTTATACGACGATGTTGAAACGCAGTCACCGCCAGATAAATCGCGCCGCCGAAAATGAGCATCGCGTTGGTGAGGATCATCGTGGGTGTACCGGCAAACTGGGCCAGCGCGCCGCCCATCGTGGAACCGAGGATCGCGCCGATGCTGCCCGCGCTGCTGTACAGCCCTGAAATGCGCCCACGCTGCGCTTTAGCGCGCACCTCGGTGGCGTAAGTCATTGACGCGGCGGTGAAAGCAGAATAAGCAAAAGCCCGGATAAGCTGCACGAGAACGATCCATGGCAGGACCGGTGTAAGGACGTAGCCGAGGAAGACGAGCGTCCAGGCGAAAAAGCCCAAGCTCAGCATCGACAACCGTCCAATGCGGTCGGAGAGTGCGCCCGTCAGGATCATTAATGGAAGTTCAGAGAACGACGCCAGTCCCCACAACCGGCTCATCTGCGACTGGGTAAAGGCCAGTTCACCGACCATATAATTGGCCCACACCGCGTAGACCGCACCCGTGACCAGCGACCACAGGAACATCGAGATGAATAGCGGCGGCAGTGGGAGCGCCATTGGTGACACAGGTGGCGTAGCCGGTGTTGTGGCAGATGTTGGACGCGCTGGATTCTCTTCCACCAAAAGCGCCAGGAAAACTGCCACAACCAGAAACCCAGCGGATAAACCGAACGGCGCACGGAGTGAGAGCCGGTCGGCCACACTGCCTGAAAAGAAGGCCAGCACGCCAAATCCCAACGAACCCAGGCCGCGATAGATGCCCATCCGCCGCCCACGGGCCCCTCTAGTTTCTTCCAGGATATCGCCCATTAGAGCCAGGCTGACGACAGCATAGGCTGCCTGGGATGCCGCATTCAGGATATTGAGCGGGAACAGATAAACGTACGTGGGCGCGACCGCCATCAAACCAGCGCTGAGTGCCAGGGATGCCAACCCTCCCACGAGGAATATCTTGCGCTTGCCCCGCCGGTCCGACATACGGCCCCAGATGTAGCTAAACACGATGGTCGTCAGCGAGGTAACCGCACCCAACACGCCGATCGTCAAGTAATTCGCGCCCAGGCTCTCGACGTATAGTGAGTTAATCGGCCCAACGATTCCCCTGGACATGAACAAAATCACGCCGATGGCCGTCATCAAGATCAGATTTTTCATCGTTGCCTGAGCCTTAAAACCCTAAAGGTCTTTCACGATTTTGCGATGCCAGACGTGTGCGTTTTCAACACTTCCTAGCCAGATAAAGAGCATCGTAGACCTTTAGGGTTTA
>JBJYXQ010000468.1:3616-5737 GCA_046260035.1 Anaerolineae bacterium | reverse complement strand
AATCAAGGAACCCTTGCGAAGGTTTCAAGAGATTGCAGAATGGAAAATGCTCGTGGCCAATCCAATAATCGTATACAGTAATCTCATTCACAACCTTCGCAAGGTTGAGAGGCGCTGATGGATTTCAGCCCATACGCAGGTCGCTGGGTTGCCTTAACCGAGAATAACACGGTGGCGGGCGTCGGCACAACGCGCGACGAAACGCGCGTCGCTGCACGCGCGGCGCGTCCCAAAGAGCGATTACGTCTGGCTTGGGTGGCCATTTACCCGCCCTATATTCCTTTGCCGGAATGGCCACTGGCTGAACTCCACAATCTTCTCCCCAAGGAAGGGATATGGCTGGCCGGCGGGCCAGTCCGCGATTTGTTGTTGAGCCGTAACATCCACGACTGGGATTTCGCTGTTGCCGAACAGGGATGTGCGTTGGCACGCAAAGTCGCTAATGCGCTGCGAGCCGCGTATTACCCCCTGGATAACGAGCGGGATACAGGACGCGTCGTTGTCACCGATCCGCACACACACCGTCCGGTGATGCTAGACTTCGCTGTGTTGCGAGGGGGCACGCTGGAAGAGGACTTACGGCGACGCGATTTCACCATAAATGCGATGGCACTCACCCTCAAAGGTGTGCTCATCGACCCCACAGGCGGACAGGCCGACATCAACGCACGCTTGATCCGCATGACCAACCCTTCCAGTTTCAAGGACGATCCGGCACGGCTGTTACGCGCGGTACGCCAGGCCAACGCACTCCACTTTCACCTTGAGACGCGTACCGAAATGGCGCTGCGAGCGCAGGCGCTATCGATTACGACGGTCACCGCCGAACGCATCCGCGATGAGCTACTGGACATGCTGCGCATAGTCCCGGCAGCGCACAGTCTGCAGGCGCTGGCTGACGTGGGACTGCTAAGCCACGTCTTGCCGGAAATCCAGGCCTTGCAGGCCGTGAAGCAATCCGCTCCTCATTACTATGCGAATTCTCAGGTTCACACGTTAGCAGCAGTCTCGGCTGTAGAAGGCATCCTCGTGCTCCTGAAGGGCGAGGCGCGCCCCTCCAGCACAGATACCTACGTTCCCACGCCCAATTGGGCGTGGGAACGGCTCGCCGAGGCGCTGTTGCCCTTTCAAGCAGCGCTACTGAAGTACCTGGACGAACCCGTCAACGCGGAGATGCCGCGTGCTGATCTGTTGAAGTGGGGCGCGCTGTTCCACGATGTCGGCAAAACGGAGACGCGCACAGCAGGCAACGACGGACGCACACACTTCTATGGCCATGCAAAAAGCGGCGCCTACTCGACGGAAACGCGGCTGGAAGCACTGCGGTTTCCGGGAAAAGCCATCGCCTTCATCACCACGCTGGTCGCCGAACATATGCGACTGGCGACGACCTACAAAGAGAAACTCACACGGCGCGCAGCCTACCGCTTCTACCGCGATGCCGGTGAAGCTGGCGTCGCCGTCGTGCTGCTGGCACTGGCTGACGCGATGGCGGTCTGGGGCCGGAATTTGACGCAGCCCCGCTGGCGTGCGCTGCTACGCAACGCCGCCGCGTTGTTCAGGGCCTATTTCGAACGGCCTACAGAAATCGTTGCGCCGCCCGCGCTGCTCAACGGGCACGATCTCATCGCCTTGGGGCTAAAACCGGGGCCGCAGATGGGGCGCACCCTTGAAATACTACGCGAAGCCCAGGCTGCTGGCGAGATTGCGACCAGGGAAGACGCCGAAAAGTTCGTTGCTGCAACATTGACAGGAGCAGAGACATGAAACAACACAAGGCAACCCTCTGGCGTCGCTTGTTGTTAGTTCTGACCGTGTCCCTGGTGCTGGTAAGTTGTCAACCGACACCAGTTCCATCTGCTCCCACTGAGACATCACAACCTACATCCGTAGCCGAAACGCGGACTCCATTTCCCACCTGGACGCCAACAGCCACAGCATTGCCGGCAACACCGTTCCCCACCCCTGTAGCCACCGCGACGCCACAGCCCACAGCCACAGTTACGCCCCTTCCGGTGTGTGCTCCCATCTGGCAACGCCCGCTCCCGAAGGACAAACCGCTGCATGATCTGATTCTTTTTACGAGTACGGCCCACGCACCATTTGCGCCTGCAGAGATAA
>JBJYXQ010000468.1:2140-3516 GCA_046260035.1 Anaerolineae bacterium | reverse complement strand
AGTTCTCCCCCGCCGGAACGTGGGCGGTGTATTTCTGGGGCGAAGAAACCTGCGGACGCGGCGTCGCAGCGATCGACCTGCGCACCGACGAAACGCGCATCATCACCGAAACGGGGGGCTATGACGTCACCTTCCTATCAGAGGACACGCTTGTTCTAGCAACGCTGATCACCGGCACCGAACACTGTGAAGGCGGCGACCTTACCGTTGTCGATCTGAGCACCGGCGAGCAAACGATTCTAGGTAAGGCCGGGCCTATTCAGTGGAACGCACTAGGAACGGCCTTCGCCGTCAATGTCCATCCTTACATGGGATGGGGAAGCACCGTGTGGGGCTACGACGTCGCCCAGGAACGGCAGTTCCTGCCTCCAACGGAGCGTAACACAGAGCAATCACAACCGTTGTGGACGCCTGCGGGCGATCATCTGCTGTACCAACAGCGCGCGATCTCCTACACCACGACGGCACAGGCCGAGCTTATCCTGGCCCCACAGCAAATCGTCATCGTCGATGCAACCACCGGCGAACAACGGATCTTGCTCAGCGATCCGGCCTACGACTTCCACCTGTGCACAGCATACGAAGTCTGTTCGTGGGAGGGCGACTTCATCGAAGTGCGCCGGATTCCTTACCGGCAGGAAGTTTTTGCCAGGGCAGCCGACGCCACTAGCGCCGCCGTCAACTGCGCCATCTATGGCTTCCGCTGTGCCGATCCTGTCGAACGCTTCGCCCTCAACTGGCGGACGGGCAAGCTTGTTCCATGGGATGCACGGCCCGCAGCGGCAGAGACCCCGACCGTCACACCGACGCTCACGCCGGCAGCCATGACGCCCCAACCCGCTGCGCCCGATCTGGACCGACCAGCCTTCTACACAGCCTCCGATGGAACCTACACGCTGCACTTAGGCGGGGATGAACGGAGTTTGTGGTGCGTCCCGACCGGCGGGGAACCGGTGTTATGGATCAACACCGGCGCGAATTTCACTTATGTCCCTTAACGTGATGCGTGATGCGTAATCGGAGAATCTTTCATTGAAATCTTTCTCACTCGACAAAAGACTGATCTATCTCGTGCTTATACTGCTAGGTATCATCGCAGCACTCTCTGCCTGCGAGATGCCTGGCACGCCGATGCCGACGCCTACCCCGACGCGCACGCCCATTCTGCCGACTGCCACGCCCACACTGACGCCAACGCCGACGCCCACAGCAACGCCAACCGTTACCCCAACGCCCACACCGACGTTGCCACCGGGATTGCTTTTGCCAGTGCAGGCCGTCGAGCCGCAGGGGTGGCCCGCGCTACCCACCGAGCTGTACTTCCTGCGTGGAGGACGCATCTGGGTATGGCTGGCCGAAGGCGGTGCGCTCGATGC
>JBJYXQ010000468.1:0-2040 GCA_046260035.1 Anaerolineae bacterium | reverse complement strand
GCCATCCTCGCCTATCGTGTGACGCCAGACAAACGCTTCATCGTCTACATCACCGACGCCGGGAAACTCTACGTCTTCGATCGCGCCCTGCGAGAACATACCTACGTCCCCACCGCAGGACGGCTGATCGAGGAGTTGGCCGATTCGCCGGGCATCGCGTTCGAGATAACCCCGGACGGGCATTACCTGATATACGTGGCATGGGGCGTCCAGCCGACGTTGCCCGACACACCAGGAACTGCGACAGCCTATCCCCCCTACGGCACTATCCTCGCCCTCGATCTCACGGACGTGCGCCAACCGGAGCGCGAACTGGGATTTTGCAACAGCACAACGGTTGCCAAGTGCACCGGACTGACCCTGGCGCCGGATGGCAGCCAACTCGTCTATGAGGATAGTTCGGGCGTGTGGCTGACCCCGCTCGAGGTTCCAGAACCACGGCTGGTGTTGCCCCGTGAGGAGGACCCGGGCTGGCACTTTACGGCCTGGGCACCTAACAGCCGCTGGCTGATCCTGAAAGCGCAATCGGAGCAGGGCGCGGCGCTGGCCCTGTTCAACATCGCCACAGAACAGCTTATTCCCATTGACATATCCTGCCCACAAGACTGTCACATCACGTTAAGTTGGGGCGAGCAGAGCATCTGGGTCTCCACCGATTCGCCGGAGCAAGGCTGTCTTTACGAGATACAGCCGGCTAGCGACGAATCCACGCTGGAAATCACCTTCGGGCAATGCCTGATAGACTCGTATGCGCTGCACCCCACCTCGCCGCTAGCACTACCCGATGGCTGGGTCGCGTTCGTCCATCGCGGCTGTGGGGTGGGCTGTGACGGTCCGGCTCCCGGCCTTTATTTCCTGGGAGCGGAGGATTACACACGGCCTATTGCGCTCCTCGACGACGCTGAAGGCTCTGTCTTGTGGACGGCAGACGCCTCGGCCTTCCTCTACTTCGACCCGGAAAACCGGCCCTATCGCCTGGGGGTGACCGGCAGCCTGGGGTTCTGGGACGTCAGCCGCGCGCTAGAAGGGGCACACACATTCCAGTGGGGCGAGATCACTGTTCAACAGGAACCGGAACAGGAAGAGTAGACGGGATTTCCCTGTATTCTCTCTACCGTCTACCATTTGACCTTTCACGATTGCCATTGTATAAACACGGCATGATCTTATCCGTCGTTTTTGTACCCAAACGCCACCGTCAGCGCGCTAGCTTGACCGGGGCTATCCTGCTTGCGCTTGTGGCCGTGGGCGCACTGTTGGCCGCCTGCACCAGCACGCTCCCCGCCGAACCCAACCGCGTGACCCTCGTCGTCGATGGCGAACAACGCCCCATCGTCACCGAGTTAGCCACCGTGCGCAGCCTGCTGACCGCAGAAGGCGTCACAATTGGCGATCTCGACCGAGTGATGCCACCAGAAACCGCCGCGCTGCGCAACGGGATGACCATCACGGTGGTGCGCGTCATCCGGCAGACGGAGACCGTCTCCGAAACGCTGCCATACGGACGGCAAGTGCTGCACGACGCCACCATCCCCGAAGGCGAGACGCGCCTGCTGCAATCGGGGCAGGCCGGCGTCCTGGAACGCGCGTATCGCATCACGCTAGAAGATGGTGTGGAGGTGGAACGCACGCTGATGCAAGAAGCGATCACCCAACCACCCCAGGATGAGATCCGGCTCGTAGGCTCACGTCCCAACGTCGAAACAATCATCATAACCGGGACGCTAGCCTACATGAGCCACCAGGACGCCTGGATTCTACGCGGAAGCAACCGCACGCGCCGCCGTGCCACAGCCTTAGGCGATCTGGACGGGCGCGTTTTCAGCCTTTCGCCGGATGCTTCTGAGTTGCTTTTCACCCGCGCCGTCACTGATGCTGAGCACATCAACGCGCTGTGGCTCATCCGCACCGGCGAGGCCGATCCCGAGCCCATCCCACTCGACGTCAGCGACGTCCTCTGGGCTGACTGGCACCCCGAGGGCAACCGCATCGCCTGGACGACGGCGGAGGTCATCGAGGCCGCGCCGGGCTGGCGTGGGC
>JBJYXQ010000467.1:1521-2786 GCA_046260035.1 Anaerolineae bacterium | reverse complement strand
CGCAAGGATCACCTGCGCATCGTCGAGGGCGGCAAGCGCAAGATTCTGCGCGGTGAGTACAGCGGCATGATCGAGAAGGTCAATGTGAAGCTGCTGACGCTGCTGCTGGACGCGGGTTATACTCCCGTGATTGCGCCGAATGCCATCAGCCACAAGAGCGAAGCGCTCAATGTGGATGGCGACCGCGCGGCGGCAGCCGTCGCAGCGGCGCTCAAGGCTGAGACGCTGCTGATCCTCACCAACGTGCCCGGCGTGCTGCGCGATGTGAATGACGAGGGCAGCCTCATCACCAACATCCCGCAGAACCAGGCTGAGGATGTGCTCGACCGTTACGCTGAGGGGCGGATGAAGCGCAAAGTCCTGGGCGCGGCGGAGGCGCTGCGCGATGGTGTGCAGCAGGTCATCATCGCCGATGGGCGTGCCGCACAGCCGGTGAGTAAGGCGCTCGCAGGGCAGGGAACAGTCATCAAGTAGCGAATTACGAATCACGAATTACGAATTACGAAATAGGATACAGGTTTGAGGAGGGGGAAAATGAGCGAGATGGTGAGTCGGAATCAGATCATGGCCTGGGAAGAGTTGTATGATAGCGGGGTGTACAGCAAGCAGCCCATCGTGCTGGTGCGCGGCGAGGGGGCGCACGTGTGGGACATTGATGGGACGGAGTACATCGACTGCGTGGGCGGGCACGGCGCGGCGAATATGGGCCACGCGCATCCCGCCGTCGTCGCGGCGGTAACGGCGCAGGCGCAGCGACTGTTCCTGTCGCCCAACGGGTTCTACAACGATATGCGCGCGCAATTGCTGAAAGAACTGGTGCGTATCGCGCCGCCGGGGATCGAGCGGGCGTTCCTGTGCAACTCGGGGACCGAGGCCGTGGAGGCGGTGCTCAAGTTCGCACGGCTGGCGACGAAGCGCACGAAGATCATCGCGACGATGCGCGCGTTCCACGGGCGGACGATGGGCGCGCTCTCGACGACGTGGAACAAGGAGTACCGGGAACCATTCGAGCCGCTGATCCCCGATGTGACGTTTGTCCCTTACGGCAAAATCGACCGGATGGACAAGGTGATGGATGATCAAACCGCCGCCGTCATTCTCGAAGTGGTGCAGGGCGAGGGCGGCGTCAATCCCGGGGACGGCGAGTATTTGCAGCAGGTGCAGGCATTGTGCCAGGAGCGTGGCGCACTGTTCATCGTGGATGAGGTGCAGACGGGCTTCGGGCGCACCGGCACAATGTTCGCCTGCGAGCACTACGATCTGCG
>JBJYXQ010000467.1:0-1421 GCA_046260035.1 Anaerolineae bacterium | reverse complement strand
TTGATGGTGGGCATCGAACTGAAGACGCAGTCCGGCCAATACCTGGGCGCGCTAGCAGAGAAAGGCGTGCTCGCGCTGCCCGCAGGAGGCACGGTGATGCGCTTCCTGCCGCCGCTGGTGATTTCTGAGGCCGATATTGAAACGGTGATCGAGAAAGTTGCGGCGGTGTTGACGGTCTAAATGTATGTCCGCAGCGTTTGATTGGAAAGTTTTGTTGATCGGCGGACATTCAGGAACAGGCAAAACCACGGCGGCGCGTGTTCTGGCACAGGATTTTGGGGTTGCACTGGCGCAGGTCGATGATTTTCGACTTGTCTTGGAGCAGACGAGCACGCCAGAGCAACAGCCAACGCTACATACACTTATCGATGTTCAAGCTGCCGACGCGGCACCGGAAACAAGGTGTGCCGCACTTATTGCGGCAGCACAAACAGTATCACAGGCGTTGGAGGTCGTTGTCGCACACCACGTTGCGACGGATAGACCGACGATTCTTGAGGGGGATGGCATCACGCCTGCATTTGCAGCCAAGAGCTTTTTCTTCAATCTGGATGTACCTGAGGGGGCAGTGCGTGCAGTCTTCCTGGTCGAAGATGACGAAGCACACTTGCTGCGCAATGCTCTCGAACGTGGACGAGGGTTTGAAGTGCTGCCACGTGCGCGCCAAGAGCGTCAGATACGCCAGAGCTGGCTATACGGGCAGTGGCTTAAAAGTGAAGCCGTGGGTCACAATCTTCCGGTGGTAGCACCGCAGCCGTGGGAGACACTGCCGGAGCGCATTCTTAAGACTCTTCGAGCGACGACATAAGTGGAGGCACATGCAAGAATACATCTTGCACCGGTTGGCCGTCGGCCTCGGACTTCTTGCGAGGGATGACGATCAATCGCGATAATGCTTGCGCCGGATCACAATCCGGCGCTTGAGGGATGGCGGATTGTGATCCGCCTGAAGCGTTGAAGTAAGGACTGTTTTCAGGGGAGGCGCTAATGGATTCGATGGATGCAGCGTTCGCTGATTTCTTGAAAGCATATCCGCTGTATCGCGGAACTCAGCAGTTGGATGATTTGCGGGCTACCGAGTACAGCCGCCTGGACCGGCTCGGTCACGTGTACCTGGACTACACCGGCGGCGGTCTGTACGCCGAGTCGCAGTTGGAGCGCCACATGGCCCTGCTGCGCGACCACGTCTTTGGGAACCCGCACTCCGCCAATCCTACGTCGCTGGAGATGACACACCTGGTGGAGCAGGCGCGGGCGTATGTGCTAGAATACTTCAACGCTGCGCCAGACGAATACGCCGCGATCTTCACCCCCAATGCCAGCGGCGCGCTGAAGCTGGTGGGCGAAGCCTACCCGTTTGGGCCGGAGGCGCAGTATCTGTTGACCTTCGACAACCACAACTCGGTGAACGGCATCCGCGA
>JBJYXQ010000466.1:0-3392 GCA_046260035.1 Anaerolineae bacterium | reverse complement strand
TTGGATGTGCAGCGCTATGGTTCCGGCAATGTGAACGATACGTTTTTGGCCACATTTGCACTTGACCCGCGCGAGAAGGCAATTCTACAGAAGGTCAATCAGCAAGTTTTTCGTCGTCCAGAGTTGATTATTCTGAATATGCGCGCGTTTATGGGGCATATCTGGACAACGAGCGGAAGACGTGCGAATACACAGGGACGCCGTTGGGAGTTGCCCGACATCATCAATACTAAAAATGGTGCTGATTATTGGCGTGACTCTGAAGACGGTTTCTGGCGCATGACCACGTTTGTCAAGGACGCACAGACCTACGATACGATTCGCGATCAGCGCCATGCCGGGGAAATCGGGTATGCGCTCGGCCGGTTCCACAGCCTGATCAGCGACCTGCCGGTGGAGAAACTTCACGATACGCTCGAGGGGTTTCACATCACGCCTCGTTACCTGGCACACTACGATGCCGTTATCGCAGCGACCGCTCTCACCGGTCATCACAAGGCGTCGCCTGATGTTGACTATGCGCGGGATTTTGTCGCAGCGCGAAGGGAGTGGGCCTCGGTGCTGGAAGATGCGGTCCAACGTGGCGAGTTGGCGTTGCGTCCTATCCACGGCGATCCTAAGGTCAACAACATTCTGATCGATGACATCACCGGACAAGCCGTCAGCATTATCGATCTGGACACGGTCAAGCCGGGGCTGGTGCATTACGACATCGGTGATTGTCTGCGCTCGTGCTGCAATCCACTGGGCGAGGAAACCGAGGCTTTCGAGACTGTGCGGTTTGAGACCGATCTATGCCGAGCGATTTTGGAAGGGTATCTGACCGAGGCGCAGCACTTCATGACGGGTCAGGATTACGACTACATCTATGACGCCGTGCGCTTGATCGCGTTTGAGCTAGGTCTGCGATTTTTCACCGATTACCTGGAAGGCAATGTCTACTTCAGGACGAAAGACGCCGAGCACAATTTGCGCCGTGCTCTGGTGCAGTTCCATTTGACCGAGAGCATTGAGGCGCAGGCTGATACTATCCAGGCGATTGTGGCCGCGCAACGAAGCTATTAGTAGGCGCTTGCCTGGACTTTGATTGGATAATGAAGACATGGTAGATATACCCGAAAACTGGCCTTCCGAGTTTATCAAGCGCATGCGCGTTTGGCTTGGTGATGAGGCGGATGCATTTTTCGTGGCCTTGACTAAGCGCGACGTAGGGTTGCGCCTTAACCCCGCGCGCGGCGCGCTGGATGACCTCAAAGCGCGCATCCCCTGGGAAACGCAGCCGATCCCTTGGTGCCCGGAAGGGCTATGGCTCCAGGAGCAGGCACAGGCTGGCGCGCACCTTTATCACACACTTGGCGTCTACTATATGCAGGACCCCAGCGCGATGGCGGCGGCTGTGTTGCTCAATCCCCGTCCCGATGAATGGGTGCTCGATCTTGCTGCCGCCCCCGGCGGCAAGACGACGCACATTGCATCGCGCATGCTGCCCGGCGCTACGGGTGTCCTCGTTGCCAACGAAGTCGTCCGGCGCCGTGCCTCTGTGCTGGCGATGAACGTGGAGCGCCTGGGGGTTACCAACGCGCTGATCACCAACGAGACGCCAGACCGGTTGGCCGCGCGTTGGCCCGGATTGTTCGATGCGGTGCTGGTGGATGCGCCTTGCTCTGGCGAGGGCACCTTTTCCCGCGATTCCCAGGCAATCCGCGACTGGAGCGTGGACACGGTATTCGGCAACGCGCGCCGCCAAAAGCAGATCCTCGATCAGACCGCGCCGTTGCTGCGGCGTGGCGGGCGACTGCTCTATGGGACGTGCACCTTTGCTCCAGAAGAGAACGAAGGCGTCATTGCCGCTTTTCTGGCTGGACATCCCGATTTCGAGATTGTCGATCTACCGCAGGTTCCAGGCCTGTATCCCGGACATCCAGAATGGGTAGGCGCACCGGATGCAGTGCGACGCGCTGGGCGCTTCTGGCCACACACTGGGCCGGGACATGGTCATTTCTACGCATTGCTGCGTCGCCAGGGCGAACCGCCCAACGGCCTGCCCGAGCGCTGGACGGGCAATGCTATCCCTGGTCGTGTCTGGAACCTTTATCAGAAGACCATCGGCGAGACGCTGGTTGCTCCGGTTTCTGACAGGGGATTGTTGTTGACCAAAACCGATGACCTCTACGTGACCCCGATGGATCCCAAGCTATGGGAAGGCCTGCACGTGTTGCGCCCCGGCTGGTGGGTGGCTTCGTTGCGCCACAACAAAATCTGGCCCGATCACGCGCTGGCGACGGCGCTGCGCCCGGAGGATGTCCGCGACGTTGTCGACCTGGCGCAGGACGACGACCGGCTGGCGAATTATCTGCGGGGCAGTTTCTGGCCTGACCGCGGCCCGGCAGGCTACGTGCTCATCGCCGTCGATGGGTTCCCTGTGGGGTGGGCCAAGCGCGGCGGTGGAAGACTGCGCAGCCGTTATCCCGTACATCTACGAGGGTAATACGACCCTCAGCGATTATATGAGCCTGTTCCAACGAATCTGCCTGGCGATAGAGCACGTCGTAATGACGTATCTGGTGCCGCGCGACAGGCCCGGGCCGGTCTGGCGGGTGATTTTCAAGCAGCCGATTTGGCTCTATAAATTCGGCCTGGGATGGCTCATCGGCAAGGGGGTGTTGCTGCTGCACACAACCGGCCGCAAGACGGGAAAGCATCGGATCACGCCGTTGGAGTACAGCCACGATCCCATTGCCGATACGTACACGGTGATGGCGGGGTGGGGCAGTAAGACGGACTGGTACCGCAACGCACGCGCCAATTCCCACGTGTATGTTCAGGTGGGACGGCGCGCGTTTCACGCGGTCGCGCGACCGGTTTCCCGCGAAGGGGTGGCGCACATGTTGGCGGAGATGATCCAGATCAATCCGCGTGCGTTGCGGATGTTTGCCCGCTGGTCCGACGAACCGGTGGATGGATCGATGGATAGCCTGCGGAAATTAGCCATGCACTATCCATCGTTGACACTGCATTCAGTGCCTGGCGCTATTGGAGAGGGTGGCAAAGCTGGCTCTACTCACGATACCGATAATGTTTGCGCCGGATCATAATCCGGCGCAGTAGGAATGGCGGATTGTAATCCACCTTAAGCGTTGAAATAGGGTTATTTTCAGAGGGGGAGACAGCGATGAAAAGTTACCGCAAGGAACTATGGTTCAATATTCCCACGCGCCGGGCGTTCGTCAACATCACACCGGACGTGGAGACGTGCCTGCGCGAGAGCGGTATTCGTGAGGGACTGTGTCTGGTAAATGCGATGCACATAACTGCATCGGTCTTCATCAACGATGATGAATCCGGTCTGCACGCCGACTACGAAGCGTGGCTCGAGGACCTGGCCCCGCACG
>JBJYXQ010000465.1:0-25922 GCA_046260035.1 Anaerolineae bacterium | reverse complement strand
GTAAAAGTAGCATGGCCGTCCCAGTGCCCGGAGTACCCCCAGCCGGTGTAATAGCGGCGCATAATCTCTTCGCCCAGGCCCAGTTGGAGCGCCGCGCGGTAACCGCCCTCGGCCAGCGCATCGCCAATGCCGTCGCGGTAGGCGATGGCGTCCAGGAGTGTTACCCAGAAATCGATGGAGTTCCAGTCGATGGGTGTCCCGTTGATCTCCGCGATCAGTCCAAGTTTGTGACTGGTGTGCAGCCAGGGGACGAGGCCTATCAGCACATCCCAATGGTTGAGACCCAGGCGATTGGCGTGCATGTTCAACTCGAACGCGCCGCGAAAATCGAAACGCCAGTCGTAAATCCCAGCGTCGCCTCTGCCGCCAAAGGTCCCGCTGACACACCCCATCGCGCCCGACCATTTTTGATCGAAGTGACAGCCCTGGATGCCGGTCACTTCGACGCGGCAGGGCGTGGGGCAGTACATCGTGCATGGGACTAAGCGGACTTTGTCTGCGCCCTCCCCCTGGAGTCGCTCGGTGATCCGCTGCAAAAAACGCTTTCCGGGCCGCGCTCCCTGCACTTCAGCGGCAATGTCGCGGAATAACGTGCGTAGCCGTTCGGGATCGGCCACGGAAACCTTTCCTGTGCCGATGACCGTGATCGCCTTGAGCTTCTTGCTGCCCATCACCGCGCCGAAACCGCCCTGCCCGGCTACCGAGGAACTGCCCGTGTGGACAGTAGCAATGCGCGACAAGTTCTCGCCCGCCACCCCAATGGTGAGCGTCTTGACGCGCTGCCCGTCGAGTGCCTGAATCTCCTTCTGCACTAACAGCGCGTCCATCCCCCATAGTTGATCGGCAGGTAGCAGGCTTACCTCATCGTCGCGGATGAGGATGCGCACCGGCGTATCGCTCGCGCCGGTGATGACCACGCCATCGTACCCGGCCTTCTTGAGTTCGTGGCCCCAATCCGCACCGATGCTGGCCCGCGAGAACCAGGTGTAGGGATAACACTGTGGACTGAACGCGCACACGTTGGTCCGCCCGGAGTACGGCGAGGGCGCGCCGGTGAGTGCGCCAGGCATCACCATCAAAGGATTGCGCGCGTCGAACGCGTCTACGGGATCGGGATACTCGTCCCATAACACCTTCGCTGCCAATCCCCTGGCCCCTAAGAATTTGGGCACATCTGGCGCTGTCTCCTGCGCCCAGATGCGCCCATCCGATAAATCAATACGCAATAAGCGGTTACACCATCCGTGAAGCGGTGCGAACCGCGCCAACGTTACTGTTTTTGCCTTCATACAAGACTTTCTCCTCAAATACAGTTACAAGTCGTAGATGAAACAGACCAGGGGTAGTTTACCTGTTTTTTAGGTATTGGCAATGAAGACTAACCAAAATTTAACACGATGATATACAAAGAGGTCTATATACCCAGTTGATGTGTGAGGTCGCAATAACGCCGGACGCGCGCTGCCGGCGTGTCCGGCGTCACCGGGCTGCCCAGGCTCATGATGAAGCGACTGTGATTGCGCCGTCCGGCGGCAATCTGCCGGGTAATTTCGGCACGCAAGCCATCGTCGTCGGCTTGCTCCAGGATGCCAACCGCGTCCAGATTGCCCAGCACCGTCATTCGCCCGTTGATCCGTTCCACCACATCCGCGATATCGATCACGAAGCCCTTTTTGCTCTCTTCCAAAGCCAGAGCATCCGCACCGGTATCGAGCAAAAGGTCCCATTTACCCGCCGGGTTGCCGCAGAAGTAGTGGATGCTAACCATCCCCATGGCTCGGATTTCATCGGTGATCTGCCGCAGGTAGGGCAGATTGAATGTCAGATAGTGCTGTGGGCTGATCATATCGGTCATGCAGTCTTCCATCCACACACCCGCCGCGCCCATACGCGCTGCGGTGCGGATCTGGTGAATGCTATACTCACTGAATCGCTGCACGGCGTAGCGCACCAAATTGGGTTTGTCGACCAGGTACAGCATCATCCCTTCGAAGCCCCACATATAATAACACGTCCACAATGGCCCGGCGACGTAGCCGAGAGGGAACCGCGTCGCGCCCCAATCGGCCAGGATGTGCTGCGCCAAATCTCCGCGCCCATCGGCCAATCCATAATCGCCAGTGTGCGGATCAATGATCCAGGCATCAATCTCTTCTGGCGTCTGTGGAAGTTGCGTGGGATGCACGGAAGCGACATTGTGCCCGGTCCAACCGCTGATCTGGGGCGGCGTAAGGCGCTGCCTCGCCCCGGTAAGCCGGTGGAGACGATAAACCTGGTTCCCCTGCGTCACGATGCTGACGTGGGCACGTTCTTCGTAGGAAGCGCCCTCTGGCAGCAAAAACCAGTCTTGTCCGATAGCTTCTTCCACCTCGCGCCGCCATGCCAATTGGGTCTCAATATCGGGCACCGCACGCACCCACCACGGCCTGCCGCTCAGTTGCGCCCAGTGGTCGCGGATGAAGATGTCTTCATAGCAAATCACAGCGGGAATCTCAGGCGTTCCCTCCGGCGAAAACGCCGCCATCATTTTCTCACGTCCGTTCATCGCTCTACCCTTTCAAAAATGTCCTGCGGGTCTGTGCCAATCAAGCGCAAAGAAAAGTGTACCTACATTTCAGATATTCGCAATTAACGCAAAACCTACCACAAAACACGATGTATGTTATAATACAAATATACATCACGATAGGGGGTGGAGATATGACGACCATGATTCGCAAACAGGTGTATCTGGAACCCAGGCAAGACGCGGAGGTCAAGCAACTCGCAGCAGAACGCAAGACGACGGAAGCCGAAGTCATCCGCGAAGCCATCGATACGCTGTTAGGTGAGGTGGCGCGCCAACGGCGGGCGCAGCAAGCCTGGGAAGAGGCGCTGGCGTTTATGGAGGCACGTTATGCGCAAGGGCCCGTTTCTGCAGAGCGCACATGGACGCGGGACGAACTCTACGAAGAGCGGTTAGATCGTTATGGCAATCCTGCTGATTGACACCAACATCCTAGTTTACGCCTACGACCGGGCTGCGGCGGAAAAACAACGGCGCGCCATCGATCTATTACATCAAATTCATACAGCGCGCGTAGGCACTGTCAGCGCCCAGACCCTATCGGAATTCTTCAGCGTGACAACACGCAAGCTGATGCCGCCTTTGACCCCGACAGAAGCCGAAAAACAACTTCAAGCCTTCGCGGCACAGTGGCCGGTGCTGCCTGTGACAGAGCAAGTCGTGTTGGAAGCGGCGCGCGGCGCTCGAATGTACCAATTGCACTTTTGGGATGCACAGATATGGGCTGCGGCCCGGCTCAACGGCGTTCCACTCGTTTTCAGCGAAGATTGCAACGCCAACGCCGTCATCGAAGGCGTGCGCTTTGTGAATCCCTTTGCGCCGGATTTCGAATGGACAAATTGGGAAGATGAGTATTAACAAAATCACAAAAGCTGGTATAATAAACATATAGCACATTGAACAACCAATATCGGCCAGGGGAGCCTGAGACGCAGGCTGAGAGGGTATCCGTTGATACCGACCCTAGAACCTGATCTGGATCATGCCAGCGGAGGGAGGCGCACCCGTTTATAACATCCCTGCACAAAGCCCTCTGGCTAGCAGGGATGTTTTTTTGTCAACGGATTGAACGGATTTGAACGGATTTTTCTTGTCAGCAGATTGAGCAGATACAGCAGATTAAAAAAGGGCCTCTGCTAATCCGCGTGCAACCTGTGGTTACCTATCTGTTGACAGTTAAGAGGGAGTATGCGTATCATCATTTTCGCTAACGGCATCATCGAGGATCCCACCGCTGAAGCAGCCCGGTGGGTGCAGCGCGGCGACTGCGTTGTCGCGGCGGATGGGGGGATGGCGCACGCACTTACAGCCGGCCTTACACCGGCGCACATCATCGGCGACTTAGATTCGTTATCGCCGGAGCAGCGCGCGCACCTGGAAGCTGCCGGAACCATCCTGCACGCGCACCCGCCCGCCAAGGATGAGACTGATCTGGAGCTGGCGTTGATGTGGGCAGCGACACAGCCGGACGTAACCCAAATCGTCATTTTGGGCGCGCTCGGTGGACGCCCGGATCAAGCCCTTGCCAACCTACTGTTACTTGGGCTACCAGATTTGAAGGGACATGAAACGATCATCGCCGACGGTTCCTGGACGGTACGTTGCTTACGTGGTGGTGAGACAGCAACCTTTCACGGACATCCTGGCGATACGCTCTCACTGCTCCCACTTGGCGGCGATGCCGTCGGCGTCACCACGCACGGGCTAATATACCCGCTGTGCGATGAGACGCTGTTCTTCGGCCCAGCACGCGGTGTCAGCAACGAGTTCGACGGCAAAACCGCCACGGTCACCCTGCGCGCCGGTTTGCTGTGGTGTCTGCACCAGAATCGACAATCTTTTACCTCGAATCCACACGGATTTTCACAAAACAGTGCTTACGTCGGATTGTGATCCCCCGTAAGCGTTGAAGCAAGATTGTTTCAGGAGGTTGATATGAAATCGCGTATTGTGTTTGTCATCATCATGCTCGCGCTACTTGCCGGTTGCGCAAAGCCAACGCCGCAAGCGGTGACAGGCGAACCGCGTGAGCTGCGCGTCATGGTCTACGATAGCTTCAGCATCAGCGAAGACGTCATCGCGCGCTTTGAAGCTGAAAACAATGCCACGGTGCAATTCCTCAAGGCCGGGGATGCCGGCAAGATGCTCAACCAGGCCATCCTCTCCCGCGACAATCCCCAGGCCGACGTGCTCTACGGCGTGGACAACACCTTTCTCAGCCGTGCGCTGAACGCCGGCATCTTCGACCCATACAAGCCCGAGAATCTCTCCGCCATCCCCAAAAAGCTGCAGCTAGATCCTGAGTATCACGTCGTCCCCACCGATTTCGGTGACGTGTGCCTCAACTACGACAGAGCCTACTTCGAAGAACACGCACTCATAGTTCCGCAAAGTCTGACCGACCTGACGAAGCCCGAATACAAAGGCTTGCTTGTCGTAGAGAACCCCGCCTCTTCCTCGCCGGGATTGGCCTTTCTCATCGCCACCATCGGTGTTTTTGGCGAGGAGGGCGACGCCGAGTACGACTATCTGGACTTCTGGGCCGACTTGCACGAGAACGATGTGCTGGTCGTGGATGGGTGGGACACGGCCTACTACAGCGAGTTCAGTGGCGGCGCGTATAGCGAGGGCATCCGCCCCATCGTCGTGAGCTACGCCACCAGCCCAGCCGCTGAGGTCTACTTTAGCGAGGGTGCACTTGCTGTGCCGCCGACCGGGGCCGTCACCGCGCCGGGAACGTGCTTCCGCCAGATCGAATTTGCGGGCATCCTCAAAGGCGCACAGAACCGCGACCTGGCCGAGGCCTTCATCGAGTTTCTACTCAGTAACGACTTCCAGGCCGACATTCCGCTGCAAATGTGGGTATTCCCCGCCAATCCCAACGTGACACTAACACAAGCCTTCGTCGGATTCGCCCTCGAAGCTACCCGCCCGGCAGAAGTCTCCGCCGATGCCATCGAACAGAACCGCGAAGCGTGGATCGAAGCGTGGGCTGATGTGGTGCTCAGGTAGACGGTAGCCGGTAGACAGTAGACTGGGGAGAAGGGAGCGAACAAGGTGCCTGATAACATCGATCACCAATCACGAATTACGCATCACGCATCACGCATCACGCGTCACGCATCGCGGTTTACGTCTTACGCTTTACTCGCCCTTCCCCTGCTCTTCCTTCTCATCTTCTACTTCTACCCATTGGTCACGATTCTACAGGTGAGCCTCACGTGGGACGGCGGGCCGGCATTTGATGCACTGCTGGCGCGGCTATTCGGTCCCACAACGTTGCGCACGTTGGGCTTCACGCTGGGACAGGCACTGCTTTCCACCGCGCTGACCTTGCTCCTCGGCCTGCCGGGAGCCTACATCTTCGCTCGTTATGACTTCCCCGGCAAGCGCCTGCTCAATGCGCTAACGACCGTCCCCTTCGTGCTGCCTACCGTCGTCGTGGCGACGGCGTTCACAGCCGTGCTCGGGCCGCGCTCACCGATCAATGTGGCGCTGATGAATATTCTAGATCTATCCAGCCCGCCGCTCGATCTGCGCTACACTCTCGGCGCGATCCTACTGGCGCACGTCTTCTACAACTACACGCTCGTACTGCGCATCGTCGGCGGCTTCTGGGCCAACCTCGATCCGCACCTGGAACAGGCCGCGCGCACCCTCGGAGCCTCGCCCTGGCGCGCGTTCGTCACCGTGACACTGCCCCTACTCCTGCCCGCGCTCGGGGCTGCCGCGCTGCTCGTCTTCATCTTCTGCTTCACCAGCTTCGGCGTGATCCTAATCCTCGGCGGGCCACGCTTCGCCACGCTCGAAGTCGCCATCTACCGCCAGGCCATCGATATGGGCAACCTCCCTCTATCCGCCGGGCTGTCGTTCATCCAGATTTTCTGCACCCTTGGCCTGACGGTCGTCTACACCCGGCTGCAAGGCCGGCTGGCCCGTCCGCTGGAATTGCGTCCACAGTGGGTGACACAGCGCCACCCACGCACAATCGGCGAAATCACCTTCATCCTCGCCAACGTCGGCATCGGCGGTGTACTCCTGGGATTGCCGCTGCTCACGCTTGTCGCACGCTCTTTCGATGCTGGCCTGCGCTACTACACCGCCCTTTTCGAGAACCCGCGCGGTTCCATCTTCTACGTGCCGCCGGTTGCCGCCGTGGGCAATTCCGTCAAATTCGCTGTGGGGACGATGGCCTTGGCGCTCCTGCTCGGCACGCTCACAGCGACAGCGCTCTACCGGCGCAGAAAAGGGTGGACACTTGATGCCCTCTTTATGCTCCCGCTTGGCACCTCCGCCGTCACGCTCGGCCTCGGCTACCTGCTGGCGATGGCCCGCCCGCCGCTGAACCTGCGCGGCACGCCCGCGCTCATCATCTTCGGGCACACGCTCGTCGCATTGCCGTTCGTCGTCCGCAACGTGTTGCCCGCCTTGCAATCGATCCGTCCATCGCTGCGCGAGGCTGCCGCCACACTCGGCGCACCGCCACCCCGTGTTTTCTTCGAAGTCGATCTCCCCATCGTCTGGCGCGCGCTCGCCGTCGGGGGTGTCTTCGCCTTCACGGTCTCCATAGGCGAGTTCGGCGCTACGTCGATGATCGCCCGGCCAGAACTCCCTACCATCCCCATCGCCATATACCGCTTTCTCTCCCAGGCCGGCGCGCTCAACTACGGGCAGGCCCTAGCAATGTCCACACTCCTGATGGCCGTCTGCGTCGCCGGCTTCGTCGCCATCGAAAGCCTGCGACCGCCGGGGAGCGAGTTTTGAATTACGAATTGCGAATCAGCGAATGGAGAATGGAGCATCGAGTATCCAGCCTCAAGCAATGACGACTCGACTAGCGACTATTTGACTAACGACTACAGGACTAAAATGGCTTTTCTTAAACTAACGGACATTCACAAGACTTACGAGAACGCCCCGCTGTTGCGCGGGGTGGCATTTAGTGTGGAGCGCGGGGAAATCGCCTGCCTGCTTGGACCATCAGGCAGCGGTAAGACGACGCTGCTGCGCATCATCGCCGGACTGGAAGCATTGGAACGGGGGCACGTGTCCATCGAAGGCACAGACATCACCGATCTGCCCGCGCATCGTCGCGGCGTCGTGCTGATGTTCCAGGATTACGCGCTGTTCCCGCACCGGACTGTGGCTGAAAACATCGCCTTCGGCCTGCGAATGCAGCGAAAGTCCCGCGCTGCCACCGCTGCACGGGTCGCCGAAATGTTGGCGCTGACAGGACTTGAGGGCTTCGCCGACCGCGACGTGAACGTGCTTTCCGGCGGTGAACGTCAGCGCGTAGCCCTGGCGCGCAGCTTGGCCCCACAGCCGCGCTTGCTGCTGCTTGATGAGCCCCTCGGCGCGCTCGACCGCAACTTGCGCGAGCGCCTACTCGAAGAACTGCCCCTCATCCTGCAGCGCGTCGGCGTCACTGCCGTCACCGTGACGCACGATCAGGAGGAGGCATTCGCCCTTTCGGATCGCGTTGTACTGCTGAACGAAGGGCGCGTCGTGCAGACCGGTCGCCCGGAGACGATCTACGACCGTCCTCACGACGCCTGGGTAGCACGCTTTCTGGGATTGCAGAATCTTTTCCCAGCACGGGTACGCCATCCGCAGCAGGTTGAGGTCACTTTTGGGGTATTGGAGATGACGGGCGGTACGGAAGCATCACAGTCCGGGGCTGAAGGCCAACTGCTCATCCACCCGTGGGGTATCCATCTTGAGGCTGGCAGGACGAACCTGTTTATCGCCCAGGTGAGGCATCGCACATTCCACGGTGGCTACTTCCGGCTCACGCTGGCTGTGGACGGCGGGACGTTACACTTAAACGTCGCTTCCGGCGAAACGCCCCCCGCCCCCGGCGAAACGGTGCAAGGCTGGATCGAGCCGGCAGCATTGCGCTGGCTAGTCGCCTGATTGCCATGCCTGCGCGTCTTTGTGGAGACGTTCCAACTGCTGCCAATGCCGCTCAATAGCAGTGCGCCCTTCTTGCGTGAGACACACGAGGGTATTCGGCCTCTTGCCAATAAACTGCTTCTCGATCTCTACGAGCCCCGCTTCCTCAAGCTTGGACAGATGGGCAGAAAGATTGCCTTTCGTCAATCCGGTCAGGCGTTGTAGGGACACAAAATCTGCGCTGCGACATGCGGAGAGCGCGGTGAGTAACGCCAAACGCGCAGGCTCGTGAACAATCTTGTCAAGACTGGCCAAAGCTTCAAAAGCGTCAGTCATGATCCCACCTGCGACAAGGCTTTGAGATTGCGCACCAACGCGATGTGATTGAGCACACAGCCGATGCTTATGATAATCACAAGCACAATCGAGTCGACAAAGCCACCCCAAAGATCACTCCAGTGACCGTCAGCCGGGATACCAGCCAACGGCAGCAAAGAAAGCACCACAAGCACTATGGCCAGCACCAACATATGGTTCGGAAAGCGATCTGCCTTCCACCACCCGATCGCGAATCCTGCCGCCATAATAAGACCAACTACGCTTATGGGCAACCACTCGGAGGTGTCAATCACAAAGCCGATGTATGCGATGACGATGAACAAAATGTTAGCCAGCACTTCAAGCAGACGGTTGCGCGGCGGTAGGCCCTCGACCTGCCCATAAACACGGTTGTAATAGTCACCGATCAGTTTGGATGACACCCACGGTATAGCGATGCCAGGTATCACAAGCAAGCATTGATAGTCCAACTGCCCTTGCGGCAAGCCCAGGATCGGATTCACCGCGCTTATCAACAGCAGCCACAAGAACCAAGGCAACATCCTCAGCCCTTGCAAATCGCGATAATGTGCTGCAATGATGCGCATACGTTCCAGGTCTTTCACGGCTCCTCCTCAGTTGTTGAAGATAAAAAGTTTTTAATAATAACTAGTTTGTGTTACAAACCTATTTACAATATACACTCATTATCCAGGATTGTCAAGAGTTTTTTGCCCTTTTCGCCCAATACGTGAATTTGAAAGGTGAATCATGCAACCAAGCCAGGCTTCCGCATCAGCACCAGCAGCAGATCACGTAGTCGTTCTAACTGCGGCTGATCGCGGATTCTGAATTTCCTGACGAAAACCCTTGACAAAGGCCAAAACAAGCCGTATAATGAAATATAGAACGCTTGTTCTATGCAATCATACCACGCCTTGGCGTGTTCTTTTTTCGCCTTTAAATTAGAACATTTGTTCGTTTCAAGAAAGTTATGTAGCTTTTTGAGCACTGTTGCACTGAGCAAAAATACTACCACCGATCTGTTCCGTATTGATGAAGATTTGTGGTTTCGAGGAGTCCTTATGTCGCGTTCACTTCGCCCATATTTGGAATATCAAGCTGATCGGGTAGAGGCCGTACTATCCGCACACCGGTCGCCGGGACGCGTCACAGGCGGTACGGTTGGTCCTCGGCTGATCCGCTTCTTCCTGAACCCAGCACCGCACATCCGCTTCGCCTCGATTAAGCGCCTGGCCGATGACTTGGCACTGGCAATGCAGGTCCCCACCCTCAGCGTCGACCGGGGAAAGGAAGGGGTGATCCTGGAATTCTCCAATCCTAATCCGCGCCCGGTGACCCTGTTGAATCTGCTGCCCGAGGTTATGCCCATGCCACTCGCAACGGCGATGTTGGGTCTCACCGACGATGGCGCCCCCTTACTTGCACGATTGTCCGCGCCGGAGGTAGCGCACATTCTCGTTTCTGGTACCACCGGCTCAGGTAAATCGGCGCTATTGAAGACGATAGCAGCCTCACTGGCACTCACCCACACGCCCAGCCTTCTGCAAATGCTGTGCATCGATCCGAAAGGACGTACATTTCCAGCGTTCAGCGGCATTCCGCATCTCACACGCAAGCCGATTGTCGATGTGCCAGAAGCGTTGGAGGCGCTACAGTCAGTTGTGCGCGTGATGGAGTCCCGCGACCGGCGTGGCGAAACGCCGGTCACCAAACGCAACGCCATCGTGTCCCACAATGATGGGGCACAGGGCACATCCGTTCCGCGCATCGTCATCTTCATCGACGAGTTGGCCGACTTGGTGATACTGGGCGAAGCTCCGCTCAGCGATTTGTTGACACGCCTGGTCCAGCGGGGCAGACAGGCCGGCGTCCACGTCATCGCGGCAACACAGCATCCCTCCTCCGCCATCCTCAGCAGCGTGATGCGAGCGAATTTCCCGCTGCGGCTGGTAGGGCGTGTCGTCTCAGCGAACGATGCCAGGGTGGCGTCAGGAAGGGCGGGCACGGATGCCCACCTCCTCAACGGGCGTGGGGACTTCCTAGCAGTCAGCGGAGGGGAAAATCCTATCCGCTTTCAAGTAGCCTATATCGATAAAAAGGAACTGAAACAACAGATGACAATGCTAAGCGGCGACGTCTCCTCACAAGCAACGCAGTTGCCGGTATTGGCGCACAAGAGTGATCACAGGGGTGGACACAGGAGTGAATCGTAATATGGAAACACGAGAACCTTTGGGTAAGCGGTTGGGACGCTTCGTGGCATTACTTGGCGTCGTCTTTACGATAGCCACGGTCGTGGTGGTCACGCAGCGACTCAGCCAGGATTCGCTGGCGCTGTTGATCGGGCTGGCGTGCGGTGTGGCGGCGATGCTGCCGACGCTTTTGCTTGGGGTCGTTATCTGGCGACGCGAGATGCAGCGGCAACAAACGTCGCGGATGCCGAGCGCAACGCCGCCTGTGGTGATCGTGACGCCACAGGGCCTACCGGGCTATGGCGTCCAGCAGCCAGCACTCAGCGACAATAGCTTTGCCTGGCCATGGGCCGGCGCGCAGCAATCTGCACGGACATTCACGATCGTTGGCGATGAAGAGTAAAAACACAAGCGAGGCAGCGATGGGAACGCACTTCAGGAATCTGTACGAGCGTTTGAAGATGATGCTGATGCGATGCGATGCGTTTGGCAGCGATAGCGTGCTGCGCGCCTTGTTCGCCGATTCACGTCTGTGCGAGTGGCAAGATGACTTACCCTACACTCGAAGTCGTGAACGGCGCATCATTCAGACCATCCACTATCTGCACGGCTGTTACAACACAGACCACGAAAGCGGCCTGGTGTTACTACTCCAGGTGCTCAGTGAGCAAGCCGATGCGGATGATGATTTCCAGTTGGCTCTGGGCGATATGGCCGAACGGGTGCGGTATATGCTCCACAAAGACAACCGTGAGTTGCTGAACAAGGCGCTATCCGGGCTGGACTTCGAACCGTCGCTGGTGGCACCATTTGCCGGGCAGGTCATCGCCGGTACAGGCGACGTCGTGATGACGTACATCGACACGCTGACGCCGGGAGAAATCTACCGTCTTGGTGTGATCGGCAGCAGTATGGAATACGATGGTATCTTCGAGGGCGATGAAGTGGAGATACGCGTCTTCAACGATTATGAGTGGCCCAGCGAAGGAGAGATGATCGTGACGAAGTATCTACCTTACGGTGCAGAACCGGAGCTTGACTCAGACTTCGTCGGAACAGACTTGCTCGGACCAACGTTGAAGGTCTTCCATCAGAAAACCAATGGCGAGTTTCAACTGGGATGGCGCAGGGACAACGTCGCCTGGGAGCCTGCTCCCTGGAAGCGACTCACGGCTCCAGGGAACGCGCAGCAGATCGTAACGCGCTACATCGCCCCCATCGGCAAGGTGATCAACGTGCGGGGCCGACGCGAATGGCTCCTTGCGGCCCTAAACTATCGACGAGTTTTGGGAGGCGACTGATGATACTCAATCTTACATCGCGGCGCGAACCGATCCGGCTCATCTCACGGAAACACAACTATTACCCACAACGTTTTATGTGGCGCGGACAGCAGTACAGCGTGTACTCAGTCGTCCGGGCATGGACAAAGATGAGGCGTAAAGGGGCCTGGCACTTCTTCCGCGTGCGTTGCTCTGAAGGTGTCTTCGATCTGTGCCAGGATCCATCGCTCAATGCCTGGTATCTGGCGCGGCGGGTGGAATGATACGTGATTGATCATTGGGGGATTGAGGATCGAAAGATTGAGGTAGTATGATGGACATAGGACTTTTGTGGCACGATGGTGGTTCTACGGATTTGGCGGGCACCCTGGCGCGGGCGGCCAAGCGATATCGCGATCGTTTTGGGGACACACCGAATGTCTGCTACGTTCACCCAACGCTGTTGCCTGACGGTGACCGCAAAGTGAACGGGATTCTGGTGCGTTCATCCGCGCGCGTTTTGCGCCACCACTTTTGGCTCGGACAAGAGAAGGTCGAACAGATCACAGCGTAGTGGCGAATGTTTTTGCAACTGCAGCCGCCTTTTCCTTCAAGAAACGACTGAAGTCGTTACTACGCGTTTTCTCTTCTACAAGCTTGTCAATTGCGCGATCAGCAGATCGAGAGCAGCTTCAGCTTCCAACAATCCCCGCTTGATGGCGAGATCGCTATCGACGAGCACCTGATAAGCTGCGCGCAACTGCTCGGACGTGAAATGATGCGCTTGCGCGCGAATCTTCTTAGTAACGAAAGGATGTAGTTTCAGCTTCGCCGCAATATCTGGCTGGCTCATCTGACGATCAGCTAACCAGCGCACCTGGATCAGCAACCGGAACTGCCGCACGATCATCCCAAAAATCCCCAATGGATGCTCCCCCACCTCCAATAACCGGTGCAGATAGAGCATCGCGTTGCGCGGGTTGCGCTGGCCGATTGCATCCACCATCGTGAAGATCACATCGGCACTTTGAACGTATGGCGCCATCACCTTCACATCCTCGACGGTGATGGACTTGTTCTCCCCACTGTACAACATCAGCTTGCGGATCTCCTGATCCAGCAGGCGCAGATTAGGTCCAATATTCTGCCCCAACAAAGCAGCAGCATTGAAATCAATCGCCCCCTGGTGCATTTTCGTCCGCTCAACGATCCAGCGGGAAAGTTCTTTTGTGTTGGGAACAGCGAAAGCCTGGATGTTGGCGTTCAATGTCTTGGCTTGGGCAAGCACAGGGTTTTTCGCAGGAATCGCCTTGCTTTCACAGAAGATCAAGATGGTGGTGGTTGGGAGATCCGGCAAGTACGCGGCGATTTCGTCGATCTCGTTCGCAGCCCGACCCTTGCTCTGCGACAAAAACTCGCGGGCAATCACGATGCGTACATCGCCAAGAAAAGGGATGGTGCTGCATGCCTGGCGTAGCGCGGCGGCCGTCACGGGCGCTTCTAGCACTTCCGTATTGAGGTCACGCAAATCCGGCATCAGCCCTGTCTGTTGGATAATTTCGGACAGAGCCTCCTCGCGCTGTAGATCATTGTCGCCGTGCAGCAGGTGCAGCATAGTCAAACCTGGCGGGTGTGAACGCGAATCCGTTGCAGTCCTCGGTAATAATCGGTGAACACCGAGGCGATTTCCACGTCAGCCACGTTGGAATCGGTGGTCAATGTGCCCTGCACCCACTCTGCTAACGGGGGAGCTGCCAACAAAGCCAATACATTGAGCAAAATGAGATGTGGCAACCGTTCCAGGCTTTTGCGCAAGGACGGTTTTGTTCCCCGAATGCCCAACAACGTCGCCAGCGTGGTCAACGTCGCTGTAACAACCGTGTTCGTGCCACAGTTGCGATGCACCCGCAGCGCGCCCTCGCCGGCTTTGAGTCGTTTCAACGCCTCCATCACCGCTGGAACGATCTCTTCTGCCGTCAACGACGTATAAATCGTAAATCCGCGCGGCCCGGACAATCCCATAGCCTGGGCACCGGGGTGCTGCTTGCCAAGCAGATTAAGTGTAGCGTGTTCCAAAGCGTGATTGCGCCGAATACGATCAAGTAAAGACAAGTTCATGCTAGTCTCCTTCTATGCCTCCAGGTGAGGTTATGGGTTGCGCGGCTGGATGGGCAATGACCGCCAATCGATTTGCCAAGCTGCCGTAAGGATGGCACGTCAGCAACGTCAACCGCTCATCGGCAGTAGGGAGGGCATATTGTGCGTTCTTAATGCGCACCTCGATAGGTTGTCCCCCTTCGGGAAGGATAAGCTTCTCGGTGACGGTGTATGTGTAGGTCACACCATCCTCCCCTTCGACCGAGATGGTCGCGCCAACCTCAAGTTTGTACAGATTGCGAAAAACCTCGCCGTACGATGTGTTGTGCCCGTTCAGCACCGTGTTACCCGGCACGCCAAGCTTCGCCGACGTTTCATGCCATCCGGCCGCGCGCTGGTTGGGAACATTCCAGATTGGCTGTGTCACGCCATTAATCTCAATGTATTTCCACCCAATAGGAACAATCGGCGCTTCCAGGTCAATATCTGGGATAAAGATACGCACCGGGACGGCACCCTCTTCTTGCAAGGTATACGTGACGACAGGATTTACATCTTCGGGGTGTGTATAGGGGACGTACGTCATCGTCGGAAGAGGAGTCGTTTCAGTATCCGGAGCAAGTGTCGCCTCTGGTGTGGTGATGCTCCTGGTCGGCTCTTCCTCGACGAAAGGCAACAGCGGGATGACGACTTCTGGGGTAGGTGTCACAACCACCGTTACCACCTGCGCAACATCGGGCGCATGGAACAGGGCGTCGATATACGGCGCTAAGCTTAGGTAGCCCAGCACAATCCCTACAAGGAGTAAGCTAGCGCCCCCCCACACCAACAGATTGATGAAACTTAACTTTTTGTTATCCATATACCCCTCTTACCTAGAGGGGTATTATAGCCGATATTTGGGCGAGCGGCAACTTTTTTCAGAGGTCTTGATAAACTTCGGGTTTGAGGACGCCAATGAAGGGCAAATTGCGGTACTGTTCAGCAAAGTCGAGGCCATAGCCGATAACAAACTCATCCGGCACTTCGAAGCCAACAAAATCGACCGGCACCTCGATTTGGCGACGGCTCGGTTTGCTGAGCAGTGTTGCCACGCGGATGCTGGCGGGCCTGCGTGCGGCAAAGTTCCGCAAGATGTACGTCAGCGTATTACCGGTATCCACGATGTCTTCAACGATGATGAGATTGCGACCCTGAACATCCGAGGCGAGATCCAACAAGATCCGCACGGTGCCAGAGCTGGTCGTCCCGCGCCCATAGCTGGAGATTTCCATGAAATCGAGTTCGTGGCGGAAAGTGAGATGGCGCGTAAAATCGGCGAGGAACATGAATGCACCCTTGAGGATGCAGATAATCACGGGCAAATCATCGTCGCTATAGAGTGCGTTCATCTCGGCGGCCAAGGAGACGATCCGCTCCTGGATCTCAGCTTCGGAAATCAGCACTTTTTTGACATCGTCAAGTAGAGACATCATGACCTCCTGAGGATAACCCTCAGCTATCAGCCGTCAGCGAACAGTTTTCTTCTGGCTGAAAGCTGACCGCTGATCGCCAACTGCTATTATTCGTAAACGCTCGGCTTAAGCATCGCAATGTAAGGCAAGGTACGGAAACGATCTGCGTAATCCAACCCATACCCAACCACCCACACGTCGGGGATTTGGAATCCCAGATAATCCACATCGACTTCAACCTCACGCCGGTCGGGTTTACTGAGGAGGACGGCAGTACGCAACGAGGCCGGCTGGCGCGCACCGAAGGTGCGGTACAGATACTGCAACGTGTAGCCAGTATCAACAATATCTTCTACGATCAGGATATGCCGCCGGGCCACGTCAGCGCGCGTATCCATAATTAACCGTACTGCGCCAGTCGCTTCGGCACTATCCTCATAGCTGGAAAGCGCGATAAAATCGACGCGATGTGGCACGGTAAGCCGGCGCGCGAGGTCGGCCATAAACAGAAATGAGCCTTTCAACACGCCAACCAGAAGGAACTCCTCGTTACGTAGCCCGGCATAGTCGGTGCTGATGATGTCGGCCATTTGCTGAACGCGCTGCTGGATCGTGGGCTCATCCAACAGAATACGCTCCACAGAATTGGGTAAGATCATGTCCATAGTCATTGCTCCTCGGAAGAGGGACGTTGCGGTGTCTGGTGGTGGACACGACAACGTGCCTCGTAGACCTCGCTGGCGCCGACCAGGACGACGGGATCGTCAACGTAAGCCGGCTTGCCGGCGATGAGCCGCTGCGTGCGACTGGCAGCCGCGCCGCAGACAACGCAAATCGCCCGCAATTTATCCACCTGCTCGGCAATGGCCAACAGTTGGGGAATCGGGCCAAAAGGCACGCCGCGAAAATCCATGTCGAGGCCCGCACAAATGACACGCTTGCCTTGATCAGCCAGGACATTGCACACATCGACGATAGCGGAATCAAAGAACTGCACCTCATCGATGGCGATGACATCGGCGGCGGGGTCCAGGTGTTGCAGCAACTCCGCGCTATTGTTGACAGGGAATGCATGCTCCTGCAACCCATTGTGCGAAGCGATGGCTTTGTCCGTGTAGCGGAGATCAATAGTGGGTTTGAAGACTTGGATTTTCTGCCGGGCGATCTGTGCCCGGCGCAAACGGCGGATGAGTTCCTCAGTTTTACCGCTGAACATGCTGCCGCAAATGACTTCAATCCATCCACTGCGAGGGTCTTGACTCATACGAAGCTCCTGGTTATGGATTTATCGACTATCCTTTCCAAAAACCATCTCTGGCGGAAAGGAAAACAGGCGAAGAAGAAACATTCGTGGAAAACAGGAAAATGAAACGAGGCAGGAATATTTCCTGCCTCGTCTATGCGGCTATGCGGAAGTAGCCATCTCCTCGACGGGCTCATCGCCTGGGAGGACATACCCACGTGCGCGCAAACTCTTTTTCAGATCGGCCAGCCCCTTGAGGCCCAGCCCCTTGATGTCGGTCAGCCCGTCATCGCCCTTCTCTTCCATAATGGCGAGCACATCGCCGACTTTCTCCAAGCCTGCCTCATCTAGCACATTGTCCATCCGCCGGCCCAACTCGAGTTCGGTGAGCGGAAGTTCTGGGGAGATACGTGCAGCTTTGCGCTGCTCAATCTCCTTGAGCGCCTCTTCACGCGCCTGAAGACGACGCATAAAGCGATCTACTTGCCCTTCCGTATCTACGATGCGCTGTTCACCAGTGAAGTACGGGTGGCACTTGGCACACACATCGGTGTGCAATTCAGGCACAGTGGCGCCAATTGTCCACACCTCGCCGCAAGCGCAGATAATCTTTGCTTCGGGATACCAATCGGGGTGAATCTGTGGCTTCATGCTGCCATCCCTCCTTCAACAACTTCAACGTTCACCCGCTTGCGCCCATGCACGACATCATACTTGACGTGTCCATCGGCCAGCGCGAAAAGCGTGTAATCCTTGCCCATACCCACATTGATGCCGGGCTTGATGCGCATCCCTACTTGGCGGACGATGATATTGCCGGTGATGACAGCTTCCCCACCGTATTTCTTAACTCCGCGCCGCTTGGCGCGACTATCGCGACCGTTAGTTCCAGTAGCCTTCTTGCGTGCCATTGCTATACTCCCTTCACAATGTCGTCAACGTGCAGACGCATGTAAGTCTGTCGATGACCCTGGCGACGGCGATATCGCTCCTTGGGACGATACTTGAAGATGCGGATTTTGGGACCGCGGAATTCGTCAACAACGGTAGCACGCACTACTGCGCCCTCAACCGTCGGCTGCCCCACGATCACCTGCTCGCCGTCATCCAGCAAATAAACTTGATCCAATTCCACTTGCGCGCCCACCGGGTAGGGAAGCCGCTCGACAATGAGATCGCTGCCAACGCTGGCTTTGTACTGGTGTGCCCCTGATTTGATAACTGCGTACACGTTTTCCTCCCTTATCCAAGCCTATGATTATAGGCCCTAATACAAAACATGAGCCGACCCCTGGGAGGTTCGGCTGTCAGGTCATTATAGCCAGGTCGGTGAATTTGTCAAACCCAATCACATGCATCTGAGATTCCAACCATCGAGCAGATCCCCCAGCCCTATCGCCTGGTGTTCAATACCCTGTAAATGAATTTTACCACATTCGGCGCAGCGGTGAAGTCGGGTCAGAACTCATCAACTTCACATACTGGTACAACGACCTAAAGGCTTTGCCAGCTATAAATGCGGCCTAAAGGCCGGGAATAAAGTGGGTATTTTTGTGGCAGGCCAGAGCCCCGCCAAAAAATACCCACTCAAGAAGCCACTTTAGCGGCAAAATGACGCGCAAAGGTTTCTTGGTTCCTGAGAATAATAAGGCCCTACAATTTGTCTTTTTGCCCTTTCGGTGTACAAAGTGCACGGCCTTTTGATTTCGCCCCTTGTTATAGAATATATGTTCTAGTATAATAAGGGTAATTGAACGGTGAGGGAGGAACTGTAGATGGCGAAACGGGAAAGTCGCTGGGTCTGCCAGCAATGCAACTGGAGCTACGCACGACATATGGGCAAGTGCCCCAACTGCGGTGCGTGGGATTCCCTGGTTGAAGTCATGCTGGAGACGGATAGCGGCGGTACAACAACGTCAGTGGCACACCTTTCGCAGCGCCCGCAGCCATTAAGCCAGGTCGACCTCGGCACCGTCGACCGTATTCCAGTGCTGATGAATGAGTTTTCCCGTGTCCTCGGTGGCGGAGTGGTCCCAGGCTCCATTGTATTGATCGGCGGCGAACCGGGGATCGGCAAATCGACGCTACTACTGCAGGTCGCCGCTGCACTCGGCTCAACCGAGCGCCCTGTGCTCTACGTCTCCGGTGAGGAATCCCCCCGGCAAATCAAGATGCGCGCCAAACGCCTGAGCATCGAGGGAGATCCGTTGCACCTGCTTTCGGAGACGGAGGCCAGCACCATCCTCGCCCAGGCCAGCGCGATGCAACCGGCGCTGCAAGCACTGGTCGTCGATTCTATCCAGACCGTCCATAATGAGGAGATGACGTCAGCGGCAGGGAGCGTAAGCCAGGTGCGCGAGTGTGCAGTTCGCTTCCAACGCTGGGCCAAAGAAAGTAACATTCCCGTCTTCGTAGTGGGCCACGTCACCAAACAAGGCTCGATTGCCGGGCCAAAGGTCTTGGAGCACATCGTTGACACGGTGCTGTACCTGGAAGGCGACCCCTTCCACACGTACCGGCTGCTGCGCAGTGTGAAGAATCGCTTCGGCGCGACCTCCGAGGTGGGGGTGTTCGAGATGCAAGAGCAGGGCCTTGTCGAAGTCGCCAACCCCTCAGAAGCCTTCCTCGCTGAGCGTATGGTGAACGTACCGGGATCGACGATCGCCGTCACCATGGAAGGAACGCGCCCTCTCCTGGTCGAGATTCAGGCGCTAGCGAGCCACACCAGTTTCGGTAACCCGCGCCGCACCGTCAACGGCGTGGACTTCAACCGGCTGCTGCTCACCATCGCTGTGCTCACGCGCCGGGTGGGCCTGCGGTTGGACGAACAGGATATCTTCGCCAACGTCGTAGGTGGGCTACAGATCGAGGAGCCGGCCGCCGACCTTGCCGTGGCGGTGGCGCTGGCCTCCAGCCTGCGCGACCAGCCTGTTCCGGCAGATGTAGCAGTCGTCGGTGAAGTAGGACTTTCCGGTGAAGTGCGCTCTGTGGGTCAATTGGAATCGCGAATGAGCGAAGCCTCGCGGCTGGGCTTCAGCAAGATCATCATCCCCCGGAGCATGCAGCGCAAGCAGTTGCGGCAGCCAGAAGGGCTGACCCTGGTTCCGGTGCGCTCGGTAGGCGAAGCTATTGAAGCTGCATTAGGACGAAAACCTCACAAGTCTTGAAGGCCTTTAGGATTTAGATACAAACAACAACGAGATACAGAAATTATGACTAAAAGAAGCACTTCTTCACGTTCACGCAGTCGCTCCACCTCACGTGGGCGATCATCATCCAGGCGACGCACCACGCGCAAAAAAACGCGCGAATCGTTGTGGAATCGCCTGAGCAACGATCAGAAATTGGATATCGTGGGTTGGGTCCTGTTCTTCCTGGCCCTGCTTACGATCCTCAGCTTTGTCTCAGCGCAGCAAGGTGCGTTGACGGAATGGTGGATTTCCCTCCTGGCGCAGACGTTTGGGTGGGGCATGTACGTCGTGCCGCTGTTCTTCGGCGGATTGGGATTGTGGCTCATCCTGCGCCGCTTCGAGGAGCGCCTCCCCAAAATCGATCCCGAACAGATCGTCGGCGTGATTGGCGGATTCTTTATCGCTTTGATGACGCTACACCTCGTCACCAGTTTTGTGTGGCCGCAGATGAACTTCTACCGTCTAGGGGAAGGCGGTGTGGGCGGTGGTTTGATAGGCGCGCTGATGCTGGATATAGGCGTCAAGGCACTCGGCAAAGCCGGCACTATAATCTCTCTCATCCTGGCCTGGTTGGTCGTTGTGACATTTGTTGCCGGCATCTCGCCCGCCGACGCGGTTCGCTTGCTGGCTGAGCGCGCTGCAGGACGGAAGACTGCAGGACAGCAGAATGTCCCGCCGTGGGACGAGCAACTCTCGCTCCCACCTGATACGATGACAGCAACCGGTCCACCCGCCGGCCCGAAGATCCTCGGGGGGACCGCCGACGCGGCGCAATCCAAAGCTGCGCGCGGGCGGAAAAAACAAAACGACGAGCTACGCATCAATATCCCCTCCCGGCCAAATGGCAATGGCAACGGTGGCCTGGAGTTCGAGCACGTTTCTATGGCAGTCGGGGCGCAGTCCTGGCGCTTGCCAAGTATCGTCGATGTGTTAGAAGAGGGCAGCGAGCAGTACTACAGCGAAGATCTGATCCGCAAACAGGTCCGTAGTATCGAGAAAACGCTGGAAAGCCTGGGCGCACCCGTCCGCGTGCGAGAAATCAACCAGGGGCCAGTGGTCACGCAGTTTGGCACGGAGCCGCTCTTCATCACCAGCCGCAGTGGACGAACGACCAAGGTCAAGGTCAGCAAGATCAACAGTCTGGCGGATGACCTGGCACTGGCGCTCTCCGCGCGCAGCATTCGCATCCAGGCTCCCATCCCCGGCAAGGGATTGGTAGGGATCGAAGTTCCCAACGAGGAGCCGACTGTGGTCTCCCTGCGCGATATCATGGAATCGGAAGCCTTCGGCAAGCTGAAGGGCCGCCTCCGTCTGGGCCTGGGTCAGGACGTCTCCGGGCAGGCGGTGGCGGCAGATTTGCGCGCCATGCCGCACATGCTCATCGCCGGCGCGACGGGCGCTGGCAAGTCCGTATGCGTAAATGCCGTCATCGCAGCGCTGCTAATACAAAACACGCCAGACACGCTGCGAATGTTGATGGTCGATCCCAAACGAGTCGAACTGACGCAATATAACGGCATCCCCCACCTATTATCACCGGTGATCGTGGACGTAGAGCGGGTTGTGCCCGCGTTGAAGTGGGTGATGCGCGAGATGGACAGCCGCTATCGCCGCTTCGCGCAAATCGGCGCGCGCAATATCGAGGACTTCAACCGGCGCGTAAGCAAAACGATGGACGATACGCCCATCCCCTATATCACCGTGCTGGTGGATGAATTGGCCGACCTAATGCTCCAGTCACCGGAAGAGACTGAGCGCGTGCTATGCCGCCTGGCGCAGATGTCACGGGCTACGGGCATCCACCTCATCATCGCCACGCAGCGCCCCAGCGTGGACGTGGTGACAGGGCTGATCAAGGCCAACTTCCCCTCGCGGGTGGCCTTTGCGGTGGCCTCGTCGGTGGACTCACGCGTGATCCTGGATTCGCCGGGAGCCGAACGCCTGCTCGGTCGCGGTGACATGCTCTTCATGCCACCGGACGTCAGTCAACCACTGCGCCTGCAAGGCGCCTTCGTCTCCGACCACGAGCTGGATCGCCTGATCCACTTCTGGCGCACCGCGGTGGAACCGGGAAAGCCGCCAGGGCAGGGGGACTTCCCCAAACCAATGGCGGCCTCCTACGCCGACGAGATTATGCCGGCCCAACCGGCCCTCTTCCCCGATTTCGAAGAAGAGACACAACTCGCCAGCCAGTTCGAGGATGAATTGCTGCCTACCGCTGTGGAGGTTTTCCTGGCTGAAAATCGGGCCTCCATCTCCTTGTTACAACGCCGCCTGCGCATTGGCTACACGCGTTCGGCACGATTGGTGGAGCAATTGACCGATATGGGCATCGTAATGCTGGAGACTGAGGGGCAGTCCCGCAAAATCAACCGGGCCGTAGCGGAGTCGCTGCTGCAATCGCTCTATCCGGGAGAGAATGAGGCGTAGATTATGCCAACTGTACCGATTCCGTTCGAGAAGATTCAGGCATGGTTCTTCGATTTAGATGGCACGTTGATGGACACCGACGACCAGACGGTAGAATCGCTGGCACGCCGGTTGCGCTTTCTCGGCAATGCGCGCGCGCGGCGGTTGGCCCGACGCATGGTCATGGCTGGGGAGACACCGATGAACTATGCACTGACGGCAGTGGACATGGTGGGGCTGGACGCCGTGCTTTTCGGCGTCCGGCGCATGATGCACCCACATATCCATCCCACGTTTCGGCTCATCGAAGGGGTGAAGCCGCTGTTAGCCTACTTAGCCGAACGGGCGACCCTCGCGGTCGTTTCGACGCGTTCCGCTGATGAAGCGGAGGAATTCCTGCGCCAGCACAACCTCGCCGGCTTCTTCAAACTCAGCGTGACGCAGGCAACGACGAAACGCCTGAAACCCCACCCCGAACCGGTATTGTATGCCGCAGAACATCTGGGGTTGTCGCCCGATGTCTGCGTGATGGTCGGGGATACCCCGGTAGACGTTCTTTCAGGACGGCGCGCAGGGGCATGGACTGTCGGTGTGCTGTGCGGTTTCGGCGAGGAGGCTGAGTTGTGGCGGGCTGGCGCGCACCTGGTGCTGCCGTCTACGGCAGATTTGCTGGCGATGATGCAGACGGAATGACGGCTGAAGCAGCCATTCCGTCTGAAAGAGCGCTTGAAGTCGCTAGTGCACTACGTATCCTCGTGACCGTACAGACGGAACCACAGTTCTTCGTCCTCTTTTGAGAGTCCACTCGGCTCTTCGTCTTCTGTAGGAACGAGTTTCCGCTTGCGTTTGACCAACCTGGCCCGCGAGGGTTTGGGGGTTCCCTTCTTGGATGATCGCTTTCTTGGCTTTTCCGACGTGGACGCGGGTGGTGGAGCGGGCGTTTCAGGTTCATCGCCGAAAACCTCCAGCCAGCTTTCGACCTCTTCATCGGAAAGCGCTCCATGCTTTTTCACAACCAGCGGCTTGGGCTGGCGCGGCTTTGCCCGCGGTCTAGGTTTGGGCGGGGGGATGTTCTCCGGCGCATCGTGGAAAACTTCCAGCCAGGATTCCACTTCTTCGGGGGAGACTTCGGTGGGTTTACTGCCATATCCGGCGGGTTTCTTGCGCTTGGGCGGCTGGGGCGTGGGCACCCCCATCTGCTCAGCAATCGAACGTGTAGTCCGCACGGGCGGCGCCTCCGGCGCAGCGCGCCCCCTCACACGACGTTCTTCTGCCTGCCGTGCTTGCTTTTTGGAAACAGCATGCGCGGTAGAAGACGGTGTAGAAGCTGGCGGTGGTTCCGACACGGGCGCCGTCGTCGTCGACGATTCCGCCGTCTCGAAGATCTCAAGCCACGTCTCGACCTCCGCTGCCGACACACCTTCCGGTTTTTCCTTCTCCACTTCCAGCGACTGATTCAGCCAATCCGCAAATGCCTGCGCCGATAGTGTTTTAGCACCGATCATGCGCGCGTTATCCAGCACCTCGTGATCCGAGGAAACTACCGTCCAGTTGGGCGCATCGGGCAGCGAGGACAATCGCTCTTTGATGATATGGTCCGCTGTACTGTGATGTCTCGCCGCAAAGACAACGCGCACGTCAGGCGAAGAAAGCACCCGCGAAGGCCCGCCTGGAATGCCACCGTCGAAAATGACGATGGTCTTGCGACGCTCACGCCCGGTCCAGGCACGCAGCTTCACAACCAGTTTGGCCTCGTCATCCGGATCTTCCAGGTCAATATCCGGCAGCGCGGCGATGACATTATGTCCGTCGATCAAAATAGGCATAGCAACCTCTACAATATTTTTCTCGTAATATTATAACCTAATTTGTGCGCCGCAACTTTTGGACCGCAATTTAGGCGGCAGCATTTGCGGCTTATGCCGCCCCGACTATAATCAATACGGATCATCTCAATAAGAAATTGGGATCAGTTACAAGGAGGCATCATGTCTGATGACAAAGTACAATACCCGGAACGCGCCAGCGACGTTGGCACATTGCTAGGGTGGCTGAGAGATTTTTTTGGCCATTTCCGCCTGGCCTGGGAGTTATTGTGGGATGACCGCGTCCCGTTTATCACCAAGATTATCCCCGTCCTCACCCTCCTCTACGTCATCTCACCCGTGGATCTTATCCCCGGTATGGTCGTTCCAGGTCTCGGTCAGTTGGATGACCTGGCTGTTTTCTTAATCGGCCTGCGGCTTTTCGTCGATGTTTGCCCGCCGGCTTTGGTAACTGAGCACCAGGAAGACATGCAGCGCGAAATGACCGCCGCGCCGGAGGTGGAACAGCCGGTAGCCGACTCGCGGCCATCATCCGTTACATGGACACCACCTGTAGGTCAGATCATCGATTTGGAAGCCAAAGTGGTCGACAACAAAGACACGGACGCGAGCGCGGACGCTAACGCGGATGCGGACGCCAATGCGGACGCAGAAGAGAAGCCCAACGCGCCCATCCCCCACGTGTGGTAGAGTATGAAAACGCTTGTCGAATGTGTCCCCAACTTCAGTGAGGGCCGGCGCCCGGAGGTAATCGCGGCAATTGTCGATGCGATGCGCGCCGTGCCTGAAACGCGCGTGCTGGATGTGGAATCCGACGTAGACCACAACCGCTCAGTCGTGACGCTGGTTGGACCGCCGGTCGCCGTGCAGGAGGCCGCGTTCCAGGGGATCAAAACTGCAGCGACGCTCATCGACCTGGACGTGCATCGCGGTGAGCATCCCCGGTTGGGCGCGACGGACGTGGTACCATTTGTCCCCATCAGCGGCGTGACGATGGCGGACTGCGTAGCGCTGGCCCGCGACTTGGGCCAACGCGTGGGCGAGGAATTGGGCATCCCGGTATACCTCTACGAACAGGCAGCCTTGCGTCCGGAGCGTGTCAATCTTGAAGATGTGCGGCGGGGCGAATACGAGGTGCTCAAAGCTGAAATCGGCAAGAACCCCGCCCGTGACCCAGACTTCGGCCCCAAGGCCGTGGGCAAAGCCGGGGCCACAATCATCGGCGCACGCCCCTTCCTAGTAGCTTTCAACGCTTACCTCAATACAAATAACGTGAGTATCGCGCGGAAGATCGCGCGAGGCCTGCGTCACTCCAACGGCGGCTATCGCTACGTCAAAGCGATGGGGCTGCTGGTGGCAGGACAGGCGCAGGTCTCAATGAATCTGACAGACTTTACGAAAACGCCGATCCACCGGGTAGTGGAAACAATCCGCAGTGAGGCCGCGCG
>JBJYXQ010000464.1:0-1645 GCA_046260035.1 Anaerolineae bacterium | reverse complement strand
GCAGGCGCGGCTGGACTGATCAAAGCCGCGCTCGCGCTGCACCACAAAATCTTGCCACCAACGATCAACGTGACGCAACCCGCCCCACAGTTGGATATCGAGACCTCGGCCTTCTACGTGAACACCGAGTCGCGCCCCTGGATCCGGGCGACGGATGCCCCACCCCGCCGCGCAGGCGTAAGCGCCTTCGGCTTCGGTGGAACGAACGTCCACATCGTGCTCGAAGAATACGCCCGCGATCACAACGCGCCCTATCGCCGCCACAATGTCACGCAATCCGTGCTCCTGTCTGCCCCCACGCCGGAACAATTGCTGCGCCAGGGCAACGCTACACTCCAGGCGCTCACCTCAGCCGACAGCGCGCAGGCCTACGCGCAGCTCGTCGCTCAAAGTGGGGAACCGGTGGCATCACAAGCCGCCCGGCTGGGCTTTGTAGCCGATTCGCTTGACGAGGCACGTGAGATGCTCAACGTCGGCGTCGCCACATTGGAAAAGCGACTCAATACTGAGACGTGGGAGCATCCCAGGGGCATTTATTACCGGGCGGAGGGGCTAGCCTGCGAGGGTAGAGTCGTGGCGCTGTTTCCAGGGCAGGGATCACAATACGTCAATATGGGACGGGAGATCGCCCTGAACTTCCCGCCGCTGCGGGAGATGTACGCCGCGATGGACACGCTCTTCATCCGCGAGGGACTAGAGCCGCTCTCCAAAGTCGTTTTCCCGATCCCCGCCTTCGACGAAGCAGGCGAGAAAGCGCAAGCGAAAGCGCTGCGCCGCACGGAGTACGCCCAGGCCGCAATCGGCGTCTTCAGCGCGGCACTGTATCAAATTCTGACCCAGGCTGGCTTCCAACCCGATTTCACGGCAGGGCACAGCTTTGGCGAACTCGCGGCGCTGTGGGCAGGCGGCGTCGTCAGCGACGAAGACTTCCTCGCACTGGTCAAGGCGCGTGGCAAAGCGATGACGCTACCGCCAGAAGCCTCCTCCGATGTGGGCGGGATGTTGGCGGTGCAAGCTCCGCTGGCCGAAATCGAACAAGCCATTGTGGACTTTCCGGAAGTCATTATCGCCAACGTAAACGCGCCGACGCAGGTGGTATTGGCCGGACCGACGGCAGCCATCGCGCAGGCGCAGACCGGCTTGAAGGCCAAAGGCTACAACGTCGCCGCGCTGCCCGTGGCGGCGGCTTTCCACACACCGCTGGTCGGCTACGCCTCAGAGCCATTCGCCCGCGCCGTCGCGCCGGTGATGTTCCACGCAGCGCGCGTCCCCGTATACTCCAACACGACTGGCCGACCCTATCCCGCCGATGCAGATGCGGCCAAGCAGGTGTTGGCACAGCACATCCTACACCCCGTCATCTTCAAGACGCAGATCGAGAACATCTACGCTTCCGGCGGCAACATCTTCGTCGAGATTGGTCCGCGCCGGGTGGTGACGAATTTGGTGGATGACATCCTGGGCGACCGGCCGCACATCGCTGTGGCGCTCAATTCCAGTCGCCAGAAATCGAGCGATCGCCAGTTGCGCGAAGCCGTTGTGCAACTCCGCGTCGCCGGTTTGCCCCTGCGGGATATTGACCCGTATGGGGATTCGTAATTCGTAAGGACGGTGAAAACAATGGCACTAACGATAAGTTTGAGTG
>JBJYXQ010000463.1:0-2345 GCA_046260035.1 Anaerolineae bacterium | reverse complement strand
GAAGCATCCGCACTGCGCTCAAACGAACGGTTGAGTGCAGCATCAGCTGCGAGATAGTCGGTGTTATAGATGTAGTTCAGATTCAACCACCCACGCTGTGAATTGGCGTTCGTCGGATCGCCGATGCAGAGCGTGTTGTTTGGGTCGCGACAGAACGCGCCGTCGAGGTTGTCGGCCACCTGGAAGGTTTCGTCTGGCGCCAGCGTCTCAACGACCTCCAAGGGCACGCCAATCGGAAGTATGCCGCCGGTAAATTGCCTGACTGGCCCGGTCATCGCCAGGGCTTCTCCGGGCGCGACGATGTTTCTTTGCCCCACGAGCTTTAGAAACGTGGTAGTATCGGTCGTGACCAACGCGGCTTCGATGCCGGTTGCGCCGTCGGGAATACCGGTTCCCCATCCCACATGCCCCAGGTGTGCTTCGGCACTATCGACGTACCAGCCCTCAAGGTGCGCATCATCCCCCAGTGGATCGATGCCGTTATCGCGTGCGAATTTCACCATCTCTGCCGCGATGGCGTTATCGGCCACAAGCCGATCCACAGACTCGCACTGGCTGATGTACGTCGCCAACAACCTGGTACCGGCGACGGCGATAGCATCCGCGGTGTTTTGCGCCTGCCGCCGCGCGCTGTAAAGCCGTCCTCCGTCAATCGCCAGGCCGGCGAAGGCAGCGACGGCAATGAGTGCAAAAGCTAAGATAACGAGTGCTTGCCCATGTTCTGTCTTCATCTTTAACCTCTTCCGTAATTCACCTGAATCCATCGTCATTATTCGATAGAGAAACAATTTCCTGAACGGAAACATTGCTCCCTCCCACATAGCTACGCCGCGTCGTGCTTCTCCTGCGTAGGGGGAGGAAGTCTTTTTTGTGTTTTTTGGACGCGCAAAGCGCGTCCAAAAAACACTTTTTCCCTCTTCCCCCTTTTCCGGGAGCCTGACAAGGTTATGGGCAAGCTTGACGCTTGCCCCAACCTTAGGTGATCTGATTTATTCTGGTACTTACGATTGTGGATTCACACAATCTGCTGCATTGTACATTGGACGATCTGTCCGCGCGTTTCCTCGGCCGGCGGCGCTGTTGCCGCCGCGATAGCCACTGCCGTCCATCGGCTGCGTGCCATCGAGTTGGTATCCATTCCCGGCTCCCTGCATTTCCCAGGACCCGTTGAGTTGTTCCAGCAGGTCCTCGGCCATCTGCGCCAGCAGCGCGTCAGCCTCTGCCTGGGTGAAGCGACCCTCGGCGACAGCCTGCGCCAGCGCCTCGGCGCGCACGGCTAACACCACATCCACGATGTCTTGCAACGTGATCCCGGCCTGCGTCGCCAGATCCGCGTAAGTCTGGCCGCTCTGCAGCGCTGCGACCACATCGGTCACTGCCATTCCTGTCGCTTCAGCCGTCGCATCGACCAGGGAAACACCACCGGTCAGCCAGCCGCCTTGCTGCGCACCGCGCCACGCGTTACCGCTACCAGTGCTTGCGCCCGTGCCCGCGCCAGAGCGCGGTGCTTGTGCTGGGGGTTGTCCGCCCTTTGCCGCCACGATCGTGGGCACTGCCAACACCAATAGACTCACTACGACTACAACCAATAAACCTTTCTTCAACATCTTATACCTCCTACAGTATGTGTTTTTTACTTACGCTTTGAGTATACCGTGGCTGTATGAAGATTTGATGAAGGATAAATGGAGATTTGAAGAATTTCCCAAGTTTTCTCTTGGCAGCGCAAATCGCCGGGGCTTTCTGAGCCCCGGCGATTGATTGGCGTTGTGATTACCAGTTCTGCATAATGAGAGGCAGGTAGTTTATCTCCGACAGCCACGATGCGACGGTGATGTCGTAAGAGCCTTTGGTCGTGACGTTGCCCGCGTCGTCGCTGGCGCTGACCCATAGCAGGTAGTGTCCGGGGAAGACCACGTCCAGGTCGTACGCCCACACATTACCGTCGCGCAACACCGCTTCCTGGTAGACCTTGCCCGCGGGCGTTTTGACGCTGACAAAGACCACGCTGCTGCCCGATCCATCGCTGACGGTGCCGCTGATCACGCGCGTCGCGAAGGTTGGCGTGATCGTCGTTGCGACCATGCTGACGGACACGGCAGGTGCGACGTTGTCCACAGTCACCGCCAGGCGCAGCGGATCGCCGGTGTTGCCGACGGTGTCCGTGCCGGCGATGGTGACGGTGCGTGAAACATAGTCCAGCCCGGTGATGGACGGTGTCTGGTACGACCATCGCCCCGTTTGCGCGGCGGCAAAGCGCGGCGCCAGAATCAACCGGCTGCGCTGGTACGCGCCGTCGTCCGCACTCGGATTCAGATCGCAGATGCGGAGCGTCCAGGTTCCCG
>JBJYXQ010000462.1:1233-2643 GCA_046260035.1 Anaerolineae bacterium | reverse complement strand
GATTGAAGCACTTTTGCAGTAGAACTTCAAAATACGCTTCGCGAAGCCACTTGCAGTACAAGTTACTTGTGATTGCGCCAGATTTTGCGGCTTTAGGCGCAATTGGTACGCAGAATTGAATTTCGGACAGGTACTTAGTTTTTCATATTCAGGTCAGTAAGTGTGAATTGACCCCTTTTTCATTGTGCCGTATACTTAGGGTCTAACCCATGTAATCCTTGCACGACGCGCAAGGATTTACGATTGGTATCATTTTGGGGTTTCGGTTTATCTGGGTTAGGAGTTTTCCGGCGCACCAACGTGATCGCGCAAATTCTTCACTATTTTATCAAAGCTGTGGAGGTTAGACTATGGGGGAGAAATTATTCGCCAATCCGTATACGGAATTTACAGCCATTCGCAATGTCCTCTTCGACCGGGTGATGCCAGCACTCTCGTCCGATGCCTGGAAGGTGCTGTGCGTGGCGCTGCGCCAGACGTGGGGTGGTGACGTAGAAAGCGGGCGGGCGATTCCCGTTCACATCACGCTCGCGCAGTTCGAGGAGAAAACTGGCCTCAAGGATTCCGGGACTATCGGCAAGGCGCTCCGTGAATGTGTGGACGCCGGGTATCTACTGCTTGATCAATCAGGCGAACCCACCACCGATTTCGTGCTGAACCGCGAGGTCGAGCTGAAGCCACTTGCCCCTGCTGAGGATAGGACCGAGAAGATGGTGCCGTTGAGGCCTGATCTTGAAAGCGCTTTTCAGGCTTTGGTTGGCTTTGGACGAGAGATGGGCGCAACCGCCGATGTTGCACTGGTGCGCCGTGCGGTAGTCGATAACGGGGCGGATGCCGTCGCCGATTGGATCGCGGTGGGGCGTTTGATGACGCATTTGGAGCCGGCCGCACGTTTTAAGACGGTGCTGGAGCGGCTCTTGCAGGGTGTTCCGCCGCTGCCGCTCAGCATGCTTGCACCGGAAGAGCTTGCAGAAGTGGAAGAAGCCGTCATGGCCGACGAAAGGGAAGTAGAAGTACACGACCTTTCAGCGTCCGAGTTATGGGGGACGATCCTGGAGGAGCTGCGTACCAAGATGCGCAGCAGCAAATTCAAGTTCTTCGAGTCTACGACCGGTGTAGCGCTTGACGGTGACGTGCTGACGGTTGATGCACCAAACGAACGGACTCGGGAATGGCTCGAAACCGGGCAATTAGCCGAAATGACCGTGGAAACAGCCAAGGAAGTTGCCTGGCCCGCGTTGACGTTGAAGTTCGTCACCAGAGACTAAAAGTTGCGATGAAACGCTTCGCCGTGTTGCAGCTATCAGGATGCGCTGGCTGCGAAGTGGCGCTCCTCAACGCCGAAGCCTGGGTGTCGCAATACAAACTGGTCTACATGCCCTTGGTGATTTCTGCCGAGGATGTGCCGCA
>JBJYXQ010000462.1:0-1133 GCA_046260035.1 Anaerolineae bacterium | reverse complement strand
GGCTTCCAGCAGGGCGAGGTGTTACCTGACATCTGTTTGATCAACCAGGGTTATCTCTGCGTCGGCTCTTCGACGCGCGGCGGCTGTCGCGCTCCGTGTACGCGCGCGGGCCATCCGTGCGTAGGTTGCCGCGGACCGTCCGATGTCTTCATCGAGAAAGAATCTGATGTGTGGTTCAAGAGCATCAAGCGGGTGTTCGCCACGATGACGGACGTGCCGGAAGAGGAAATCGAGCGTGCGTTGCGTTCACCGCAGTTGGCACTGTTCCTCTTCCAGTTCTCTGATTACGCCGACAACAAAACTGTCGGCGGCGATCACCAGCCGCGGCCGAAAGAGAAGGTGTTGTGAGATGACGACGCTGACCTTCCCCCTGAGCCGTATCGAAGGACACGCCCGCGTCGTCGTCGAGGTGCGTGACGGGATGGTGCAGTCCGCCAAATTCCAGGCCACGGAATTTCGCGGCTTCGAGTACCTGGTGAAGGGTGCGCCTGCCGAGCAAATGCCGGTGATCGTGCCGCGCATCTGCGGCGTGTGCTCGACAGCCCATCACGTCGCCTCTGTCAAGGCGCTGGAAGATGCCTTTGGCATCACGCCGCCACCGTTAGCACTCACCATCCGTGAGTTGTTGATGCTCGGCCAGTTGTTGCAGAATCAGGCGACGTCGCTCTTCATCTTTACTATGCCCGATCGTCTGGGTGTGGACAGCATCTTCGACGTGGATGAAACCGGTATGGATGGTGACACGCTCGCGGGTGTAGCGGCGCGTGCCCTACACGTTCGGCAGGCCGGAACGCACCTCATCTCGTTGGCGGGTGGGCAGTTCATCCACCCGGTCAAGGCTGTCATCGGTGGGGTGACAGGCGGTATCAGCGCGGAGGCTGCATCCGCGATGCGTGCAGAACTGGAAGACGCTCTGCCCGTGGCGTGTGCGCTCTTCGACACATACTGGGCGTATTCGGTGGCGCTGAGCGAACGCCTGGGCACCTGGGGCGACGACGCACCTGCCTGTTACCTCACGGCGGTCAGCGGGACGCGGCCCAACTACTACGGCGACTTTTTGCGACTGATGGGCTGTGAAGGCGGCGAAGTCTGTGCGCAGTTTCCGGCGCGCGACTACCGCGCTTTCTTGACGG
>JBJYXQ010000461.1:0-4705 GCA_046260035.1 Anaerolineae bacterium | reverse complement strand
GGCGGTCAGGAGTTCCGCGCCGGGTTCACCGACACGGATGGCAACTTCAACTCGCATCAGATCGCGGGGATCAACAACTACGGCTGGAACCACCTTGCGATGACGTTCGACGGCACCACGTTCAAGATGTACATCAACGGGAAAGAAAAATACAGCACGGACGCTTTCGCGGGGCGCATGCCCATCACCGACGCGCTGCAACTTGACGTTGGTGCCGTAGGCAATAACTACTTCGAAGGTCATCTCTACGAGATCGCCGCTTTCCAGCGTGTGCTCGAACCCGACGAGGTCACAGCTCTGTACCAGTGGGGGCGCAACCATCGCTATCACGCAGAGCTGGCCACTCCCGGTGGGATCACCACCACCTGGACACTCACCGTTCCGATGGACCTGGAGGACTTCTACGAAATCCACTTGCGCGGTATTGACGTGATGGGCAACCGCAACCTTGACACGAGCGCCTGGTTCGCCTGGCAAGGGCTGGTCGATACCCGCGATCCTGGGGCTGATCCGTATCTAAGATATGGCGGCGGCGCTTGGTGGGAAAATAGCACCGACGTTGAGTGTGCGGTTTGGGATATGAACCTCAATGAAGATGCCTTCGTCGGTTGTCCCTGTCCCAGAAGCACCTGGGAATACACAACCTACGATCAAGTCTCGCCCTGGTACGCCCGTGTAACCACCGACACGGAACGGATGTACCAGATTACTGCTGCATGCACGTTCAACTATCATATCCAAGTGTTAAGCCACTATGTCTGCGATCACTTCGGTCACTGTACCACGAAGACGTATCCGGAGTCGCAACAGCTTCTGCTGACGCGAGCGGCAACAACCACGCTGCCCATCAACTCAGCAGTTATGACGCCTACCAACGGCGTGTTTGTCTCAACGCTCGATCCTCTTGCGGTGGAGGGCCGCGCCTACGCGGAAAACTACCTGCAAACGCTCCAGGTCACGGCGAACAGCGTGCCCTTCTACACCACCGGCTGGCCTATGCCGCCAGCACCCGGCGCTATCACCGCGACACTGTGGGCCACAGTCTTCACGCCTACCATCGAAGGTGCAATTGTCTTCGACTCACAGGCTGTCGACTGGGCCAGTAGCGTGCAGACCACGAGCCATCCCGTCACCCTCACGGTGGACCTGTTCCCGCCGATCCTGCCCACCGTGGATCACACCGTCATCACCACGACGCACCGGACGGCGCTGGGGACCGCAATCCTCAGCGGTCAGGCGACCGACACCATCGGCGTGCAGCGCGTGATGGTGAACGCTGACGGCGAGGGTTGGCGCCGCGCGAGCCTGACAGGGAGTGCCTGGCGCATCCTGTGGCCCATCGGCCACGACCCTGACGGCGAAACATACGATGTCGCCGTCCGCGCCATCGATTACGTCGATCACAACAGCACGTTCACGGCGACAGTCCTGTTCGATATGCAGCCGCCCGCGCCCGTCACCGTCACCTTGAGTTACACCGACACCTATGGCGTGCGCCAATCACTGCTGCCGGGCGATGTCGTGCGCGATGGAGGCTGGCTCAACATCGCGTGGACGCCAGCGACGGACGGCAGCGGCGTCGCCGGATACCACGTTGGCTGGACGACCAGTCCCACCGACACCACCGGGATCGTCTTTGTGCCGCACGGAACGCTCTACGAGGTGACCCAGCCTGTTGGTGAAGCGCAGGAATTCTACGCACATATCATCACGTTCGACACGCTGGGCAACGAGCAGCAACAGACCTTCGGGCCGGTGTACGTGGACACGCCACTCACACCCGATCTGATCGGGATGACGTACGACGGCTGGATGGATAGCGGCTGCACACAACTGGGCCTCAATCGCCGCGTGGCGGAGCACGCACACAGCTACGCCTCTCTGCACGAAACGCAGGCTTTCTACGCCACGTGGGACACCCAGGCGCTGCGCCTGGCCTGGGATGGCGCGAACTGGAACGCCGAGGGCGATCTGTTCATCTACCTGGATACCCAACTCGGCGGCGCGACGACACTGTACGATCCATACGGCAGCGGTCCTACCATCTATCTGCCCGGGAACCTGCCGCTCGTGGATGTGTCCACGTGGCCCACCTTCGAAATTGCGCGCTACACGCAGGTCTACAGCCCGCTGCTTGGCATCGCGATGGGCGCAGACTTCCTGATCCAGGTTGAAGACGCCGATACTGCGACGCTCTTGCACTGGAACGGCAACACGTGGATCACGGATACGGCGCTCACCGCCACGAACTTCCGGCTGAAGAATGGCTTGACCGATCTCGCCATTCCCTTTGCCATGTTAGGTATTGCTAATCCGCCGACGGCATCTTTGAACCTCATCGCCGTCGCCAGTGAGGAGGAGGCACTGCGGCTGTGGAGTGTCTTCCCGGAGCGGAACCCGCTCAATGGCACACAGGCGATCAACCCGTTGGCGGCGACTGCGACACCTGACGCCTTCGCCCTGACCCACGCCTACACCTGGTCATCGCTGGGACCTGGACTGTGCCCCTACCAACAAACGTGGCTACAACCGCCTGCGCAGCCCGGCTTCATCGATAGTGACCTCCGGGCAACGGTGGAAGCGACGCCTATGGGTACGGCGTACACGCTTTTTGGTGACGATCTCTTCCACCAATGGACAGCGCTGTTTGGCGCGCCGGGCGTCAAGGGGCAGAGCTTCACCTTCCTGGATCACACCCAGCGCCCGGTGGGCGCAGGCCAAACCGTGACCTATACCCTGCGCGTCAACAACCGCGGCGCGACCGAAGCTACGGATGTGCGCGCGCTGATCTCCGCCTACTATGCCCTGGGGCTGCCTGCCGGGATGCGCGATGAGGTAAGCTATCGCGAGTACCAGATCGTTGATGTGGGTAACGTTCCATCTGGCGCGACAGTGACGGCGATCTTCACCGCCACCGTACTGGACGACACAAACTGGCGCTACACGCGCTGCACCACCGTCGACGGCTTGCCCGAAGACGTGTGCGGGTTCCTCCGTGAATGGACGGCGGTCGATGGGCAAATCTTCGATGCCCGCAGCCCGCTCACCGACACGCCCGGTCTCCCCACGCTGGCCCCGCTGGAATGGTTCTGGGCCGAACACGCCGTCGATACAGCCGCTCCGCAATTCGTGGGGATCGAGACGCCGCATGCGACGGTGCAGCCGGGGACTGTCCTGGTACGCGGCTATGCTGCCGATCCCTCCGGCGTACCGCTGATGGAGGTACAGGTGGGAGATGGCGCGGGGATCACCAGTACGCTAACCTGCCCGGACACTGCGCCGGACGACGGCGTGTGGGCGTGCCCGTGGACCGTAAGTGGCAGCGATGGCGACGAATTCTTCCTGCGGGCGCGAGCGACCGACAGTCTGGGCCACGCGAGTGCGTGGACTGCGCCGTGGCATGTGGTGGTCGTGGACAGCACGCCACCCGTGATTTCCCTGGATGCTGAAGTGCAGGCCGCGGTCGAGGGACAGATTATCGGGCCTATGGGGGATGTGCTCAGCGGCAGCTTCGCCGATGCACACAGCAGCGGCATGGTGCACGTTTGCCGCGAAGTGAACGGCGCGCAAGTCTGCGACGCCGCGACGATGTTCCTGAACACGCAAGCGCCTACCGGCACGGCGTACATCTACGATGACGTGCCGGTTGCTCCCGTGGACCTCAGCACGGCCTGGTGCGGCGGCGGCGAGGTCACGCGCACCTTCGTGGTGGGCGATGATTTCGCCGTAGGTGACGTAGACCTGGGCTTCACAGCTTTGCATCCCAACCGCGAGGAACTCGCCGTTGACCTTATCTCTCCGGCAGGCGACGCCGTGCGCGTGATCGCACCCAGCGGCGAGACTTACGGTTTCGCCAACTACGACGTGTGGCTGGACGACGCCGCAACCGGTGATCTGCACAACCTCGCCTCCGACGACGGAGTTGCCCCCTACTTCGACCGTACTGCCCGCCCGGATAGTGCACTCAGTGCCTTCAACGGCACGGGAGCGCAAGGCACCTGGACACTGCGCATATGCGATCTGGGGGCAGGTATCAACGATGGGGCGTACCAACGTGCGCGTCTGAGCCTCACACCGCAGAGTGCAGCGCTGCCCGTGACAGGAACGTGGACCTACGATTTGCCCCTCATCGACGGGGCCGATGGCCTGAGCCAGACCTTGAATATCTACGCGGTGGACAGCGTGGGGAACCGCACGGCGACAGCGATCCCGGTGCACTACTGGCTGGACATCGTGCCGCCTGCTCTGGAAGCGAGCACCTATATCTCGCAAACGGTGATGGGTCTCACAGGCACGGCAACTGACGGAGGCGGCCTGGACGAGGTCTACGCCTGGGGTGTCGCGCCTGATGACACCACCTATCGCGAGACGGTCGTGCGTGAGGGGACGACGTGGTCTTATGTGCCCAGGCAAACAATATCAGGAACGCACACGCTTTGGGTGGAGGCCTACGATATGGCGGGCAACCTCAGTACAGCCGGACCGTTTGCTGTCAGTGTCTTCACGACTGAGGTCATCTATGTGTACCTGCCTCTGGTTTTGAGAGAGTAGTGCGAAGAAAATCTGACGCTCGCGCAGCAACTTGCGCGAGCGTCGAAACTTCTTCATATGGAATGGCCACGCATATACAAATGCGCAGTCAAAATGCCAATGTTTTCTTAGCACACTTAAGATTCTTGGTCGAGAACGATAATTGAATTACTAA
>JBJYXQ010000460.1:0-1760 GCA_046260035.1 Anaerolineae bacterium | reverse complement strand
GTGAATCCATTGACCGTGCCTGCACGGTCAGCATCGATGGTGGCTGGAAAAAGCACCTCACGCAGCGGACCACCCAGGTCCGCCAGAACGAACGTACCTGGATCGGGCGGGTACGCCACATCGAACCGTACCACCCAATACGGTGGTGCCGGATACGCCTGGCGGAAAACCGCGTCTTGTTGTTTGACCATAGTCGGAGGAGTAAGGAGTATGCAGTATGGAGTAGGGCTGCTCTTACTCCGTACTCCTTACTCCATACTCCTAAATGTTGTGAATCGCCTTGCCAAAGACGCTGTGCGCAGCTTCCATAATGGCTTCGTTGAGCGTGGGATGCGCGTGCATCGTGCGAGCGATCTCTTCAGGCGTGAGTTCGGCAGTCCGGGCCAAGACTAGCTCCGGTAGCAATTCCGTCGCTTCCGGGCCGACGATGACCGCGCCGACGATCTCACCGCTGCGCTCCTCGGCGATGATTTTGACGAAGCCAGCGTTATCCCCAAGCCCCAATGCTTTGCCGTTGGCGAGGAAGGGGAACTTCCCCACACGCACGTTCAAGCCTTGCTCCTGCGCTTTAGCCTCAGACAAGCCAAAGGAGGTAACCTGAGGAGAGGTATACGTACCCCGCGGCATTACATTCACATCGAAGGGCTTGGTCTTCTGCCCCGCAATAGTCTCCACCGCCAGGATAGCCTGCGCCGAGGCAACATGGGCCAACGGCAGTAGTCCGTTCACGTCGCCGATGGCGTATACAGTAGGGACGTTTGTCCGCATAAAGCCATCCACTTTGATCCAACCACGTTCGGTTGTCACGCCGACGGCCTCAAGTCCCAGATCTTCACTGTTAGGCTGCACGCCGATGGCGACCAGCACCACATCGCCCTCAAGTGTTTGCTCACCCTTCGGTCCGGTTACATGCACCTGAACGCCATTCGCAGTCGTTTCGACGCTCTCTACGCGGGTGGAGGTCAGTGTTTGGATTTTCTGGCGGCGGAACTGGCGTGCCAACTCAGTGGCGGCCTCTTCATCCTCGGCGGGCAGGATGTGATCCAACATTTCGACCACAGTCACATTTACACCGTAAGCGCGCCACACCGTAGCAAACTCCAGTCCGATTGGCCCAGCGCCGATGATGATCGCAGATTTTGGCAGCTCGCGGCGTTCGAGAGCGTGACGAGCCGTAAGTACGCGTTCGCCGTCTGCGGTGACGCCGGGGATGAGCCGCGCACGCGAACCGGTGGCGATGATGATGGATTTGGCGGTGAGTGTCTGCGTGTCACCTTCCTTTGTAGTGACGACGACGCTTGTTGGGGAAGTGAGTTTGCCGCTCCCCCAAACCACATCGATGTGATTGCCTTTCATCAGCGTCTCTACGCCTTTCACCAGCCGTGCAGAGATTTTGCGGCTGCGGTCGATGGCCGCGCCGTAATCCAGCGTGACATTCTCAACGCTGAAACCGAATTCCTTACCATCGCCGAGCAGCCGCGCAACTTCGGCGTTGCGCAGTAGCGCCTTAGTGGGAATGCAGCCCCAGTTGAGACATACTCCACCTAGGTGTTCACGTTCGACGAGGGCGACTTTCATTCCCAATTGCGCAGCACGGATGGCGGCGACGTAACCGCCCGGCCCTGCGCCCACAACAACCACGTCATAAGTCGATTCAGGCATAATCAGCTCCTCAAGTAAGATACCAAGCAAGTTCTCTAAGCCGGGTCGCAGCTATCAACCAGCCTTTCAACCCGTTTAAGCATCTGTTCAATGGTGAG
>JBJYXQ010000459.1:0-2967 GCA_046260035.1 Anaerolineae bacterium | reverse complement strand
ATGAGCACTTCCGAGTCGAAAGAAATGGCTTTGGCGATCTCCACCATCTGCTGCTTGGAGACGGGTAACTGGTTCAGTTTGATCGTCGGATCCAAAGACACATTGAGACGGCCAAGCGTCGCCACTGCGTCGGCGTTCATCTTTTTCTCGTCGAGCGTCCCAAACCGGGTCAGTGGTTCCCGGCCTATAAAAATGTTGGCCGCTACCGATAGATGGGGGATCAAGTTGAGTTCCTGGTAGATAATCGCGATGCCTGCTTCACGGGCCTGGGTTACATCGCTGAAAGAAACCGGTTTTCCCTTATACCGGATCACTCCCCCGTCAGGCTGGTAGACCCCGCTCAAGATTTTCATGAGCGTTGACTTGCCCGCTCCATTTTCGCCAACCAACGCGTGTACTTCTCCCCTCCGAAGATCAAACGAGACGCTATCAAGTGCTTTTACGCCCGGAAAGCTCTTGGAAACGTTCTCAACCTCAAGAATTACCTCTTGTGCGGGTGATGAGTTTTTTACTTCCATGTGTACAGACTCCAGTGCGATAACATTGTGGAATTGCTTCCTCTGCGACCCTTGCTTGTCATCCTCAAGAACACTTATTGTTCAAAAGTCCTGTATGGTAACGATACCATACAAGGCCAAAGAAAAAACGACTACAACAGAGCCATATGAGATTGATTGCTAGCCGTTCTGCTGTTCCAGAGCCTGTCCGCTCGATTCCCGGACAACGATCACGGTGGGCAAAACGATCTCCTGATAGGCTGCCGGCGCTTCTTCAGACAACCGTGCCAACAGCAATTCGGTTGCTTGCCGCCCCATCTCGTAGGCGGGCTGAGCGGCGACCGTAATAAATGGATCAACAACCAGGTCCGTAGGCAGGTCATCGAAACCTACCAAGGCCAGATCCTCCGGCACGCGTAGTCCGGCATCCCGCAAAGCTCGCAAAGCACCGATGGCGATAAAGTTATTGCCGGCGAACAAGGCACTTGGGCGCGGCGTTACCGTCAGCACCTGCTGCGTCATAGTGTATCCACTTTCCAGCGAGAACTGACCATAGTTAACCAGCGCTGGATCGACGTCCAGCCCAACCTCTGTCAGCGCACGCCGGTAGCCAGCTACGCGATCCTCAGACGTGGATACCCCCTGAGGACCACTCAACATGGCAATCCGGCGATGTCCCAATGACAGGAGCAGGCATGTCAGTTGATAGGCTCCACCTTCGGAGTCGCAGCGCACCGCATCGGTTTGGGAATTGGGAATCCGACGGTCCAGCACCACCACGGACGTATTCTGGCTCTGAATAAACTTGATCGGTTCAACCGCACTGCGAGCAGGCACCAACAGCACACCGTCCACCTGCTTTTGCACAAGCACATGCAGGTACTTGTCTTGCTCGACCTCAGACTCGTCGGTGTTGCACAAGATCACGTTGAAACCGGCATCGCTGGCTGCATCCTCTACCCCACGCGCAACCGTGGTCCAGAAAGGGTTGGAGATATCGGTCAAAATCAACCCCAGTGTGTCGGTACGCCGTGAGCGCAAGCTGCGGGCTAACACGTTAGGAACGTATCCCAGGTCAGCAATAGCAGCCTCCACGCGCGCGCGTGTCTTCTCATTCACGTAACCAGAGTTGTTAATCACTCGGGAAACCGTTATGGGGGCAACGCCTGCCTGTTTCGCTACATCACGTATTGTGGTCATAGATCAAATAATAGAACAGGGATATGGTACCGTTTTCCTGGTACGCTTACCATATTACAACAAAAATATTCCAGTGTCAAGAGGTTTTCCCTAATTTTCGAAACTGATCGTCATTCGACAACATGACCTTCTCATATTGTCCGGGGGATGGGCGTGGCGAAAATGGGGAATGACCCTGACCGGCAACTCATCCTCAATCCACGCGTGCGGCTGGTCGAGGATGAACTGCCAGACATCACACTCCAGAATCTGCAACCCGCCGAGGGACTCGTGTAACAGATCGGTGTGGCCGTTTACAGCGGTCGCTTACCCAGGCAGGGAATAGCGCTGGGGAACAATGTTTGGCTAGGCGACGGCCGCTCCGAACATCACACTCAACAAAATGAAACGCACTGTTTTCCCTAAAACAGCGGCGAACAGAAACTTCCACCAGGCCATTCTTGCCATACCAGCCAGGATACCGCCCATATCAAAAATAGGATTGGGGATCGCCGCAAGGACGAAGATCGCGATGGCACCCCAGCGCCGGAATTTTGGCCGCAGCCAGCGCAACCACTTCATCTGTTTTTCGCCCAGGCCCGCGATGCTTGCATCCTCGTCCAGATCGGGACTCATCCCCAACCCCAGCAGGTAGCCCGTCATCTCGCCTACAGCCGCTCCACACCCCGCCAAGACGCCCACGATATAGGGATTGAGTATCGCGCCGACAGCCACCACAGTGAAACTCGGCGCGGGGAAAATCAGCGTTGCATTGCCTAGAAGGCTGATGATAAAAACGCCCGGATAACCATACGCAGCGTATTTTTCGATGAAATCGCGTGTGAGATAGATGACGACCGCAATGCCGATGGAGAAGACAATCATCACCCAACGCAGCACAGCCTGCTTTTGGTCAGAACGAGCGCTTTGTAACTGGGAATCGTCTGGGTTTTCGGACAAGGATACCCTCCGCACAAACAAACCACTAAGACACGAAGACACAAAGAAAATCTATGAAAATTTCGTGACTTTGTGTCTTCGTGGTAAAAATTCTCACTCTCGTTGAAACTCCTCTAAACAGTCACACAGTCTTTCGCTTACACTACCCCAATACGAAAAATGCTACAGAGTTGTTTCACTCCCAATTTCCACCTAAACAGGCAGGTAACCGGCCTTCAACGCGGTAGTACGTAGAGAACCAACGTTGGAATGCCAAGCAGGATAATTATACTCCGATACCAAAAAACGCGCCGGACGATATACCGTCCGGCGCGTGAATTTCTTTCGATGA
>JBJYXQ010000458.1:0-2958 GCA_046260035.1 Anaerolineae bacterium | reverse complement strand
CGAGTTCCGCGATGCGCACCGGCGCGCCGGCGAAGGATTTGCGATAGCAGCGTTTATGACATAGATCATCCGCCGCGCAGACGTAACCGCAGACTTCCGCGAAGGGATTGCGCTCGCGCAGCAGCCGTGCCGCGCCAACGTAGTTCCGTGCTGCCATTCGCCGCAGAAAGCCGGGGATGTCGATCCCGGCGGGGCAGCCAGCGACACACGCCGGATGTTCGCAGCCCTGGCACTGCGCGGCGACGAGATGCGCAATTTCTAGCGTGATGGGATCATCCACGGCGATTTTCGGACGGGTGTAGGGGATATCGACGAAACGCACGTACTGTTTCGGGTACTTGCGCGTGTCGTATTCAGGCTTGCGAAGATCGCGCAGCACCATATTCGCCGCGCCGACACCGGAGACCATCGTCGCTGGTGCGCCGATGCCCATCACCGTCGAATCGCCGCAGACATAGAGGTTCTTCCACTCGCTGCGGGCGTGGAGTCGCTTCAGCATGTGCTGCCCGATAGCGTTCTTGGGGCCGCCGACCGCGCCGCCGTTTTTGAGCATATAACGCTCGATCGTGGTCGGCGTTCCAACGATCAAGGTCTCGATGTGGTCGCTGAAGCCGGGATAGTGTTGGTCGATTTGGGCGATCATCCGCTCGGCCTCTCGTTTTTTCTGATCTTTGTAGTCCTTGGAGCGATATTTCGCGTCTTCTGGGGTAGGCCAGTCGCACATATTCGGCGCAATCGCCAGGACGACTAACTTGTCCGGCGGGCACAGGGTGTGATCGACCAGGGCGTTGATGTAGAGCGTCAGTTCGGTGTTGTCGATGACGGCGCGGTTTTCGATGAAAATCTCCCACGGGAACACGTCCTCCGGCAGTGCGGCTCGATCTACGACCATGTAGAGCGTCATACTGGGATAGGTGGGGATGAGAGACTGCGCCCACGCGAGGCGTTCCGGTGGGATGTGCTCTGGGCGCACCAGTTTGCCGTAAAGGTTCCATACAGTCGCGTTGGCGATGACGCGATCCGCCAAAATCTCGACGCCGTCCGATAGTCGCACGCCGTGTGCGCGCCCGTCGCGGATCAGGATTTCGTCTACCAGATGGTGGTAGAGCGCCTGCCCTCCGTCGCGCTCGAAGGCTTTCTCGATGGTGTTGGGCAACATCTGCGCCCCGCCGGCGGGATAGTAGACGCCGCCAATGTGGTTGTCGAGGAACATCGTGGCCGCGAGGACGGCGGGCGTTTCTGCGGCGGTGGTGTAGGCGTAGGCGGAGCAGAGCTTGTCGAAGAAGTGAACAATCTCCGGCGTGTGAAAATAACGATCCAGCAAATCTTTCACGCTGATGGAGAGCAAGCGCTGCATTTTGAAAATGCCCAGCGGATCAGAAAGCAGCCGCCGCAATCCCTGGCGCGCCGAGAACTCTGAGGGCGGTACGACCACCTCGTTTTTGATGACGATGTTTTCGTACATCTTGTAAAGATCGTCGTAGAACGCGCGCAGCGCCGCTTTCTCGGCGGGATAAAGTGTGCCGAGTTCATCCAGAAATTGGTCAATGTCCGGCCAGAAGGTGATCTCCTGGCCCTCGAACGTCATGCGGGCCAGGGTGGGGTGGGCTATGATGTCGATAGGGACTTCCAATTCGTTGATCAGGAAGCGGAAGGGCTTGAAGCCTTTGTCGCCAAAGCCGTAGATCATCGCAGTGCCGACGTCGAAAACAACGTCCTCGCGTTTGAACGATGTGCAGGAGCCGCCAGGTTTGTTCTGCTGGTCGATCATCAGCACGGACAGGCCGCGTTTCGCCAACAGGCTGGCCGCCGTCATGCCCCCCAGTCCCGCGCCGACAACGATCACGTCGTAGTGTTCGCGCAGGATGCAATCCTCTCGTAGCTTCATTTTCCCGGTGCCCTTTTTCCCATCCAGAACCGCTGCCAATCGCCCTTGCTGGTTTGTAGGGCGATAAACGTGTACAGGCTAGCGGTGAAGAACCCCAGCGTCATCATAAAGAAGACCCAGACGACCGACCGTAGCACCGATTTTTCCCGGTAGACGATCCACGCGGAAAAGAGCGTGAACCCGGTGTACAGATCGACCAGCGAGACGATCCCCCACGGCATAGAGAGCAGGACGCTGCCTTCCTCCGAGAAATTCCCTACGGCGAAAGCATAAATGATGATGCCCGCCATAGCGACGACGCCGATCAAGGCGATGATTTTTGCAATGCGCATCTTAACCTCCATTTCTGAGGTAGGCTCAGAGGACCAGAATAACGCCGAAAGCAATCTCGATTAACAAGCTGATGCTGTTGGACTGGACGACGGAATTGTCCAGGACGAACATCGACACGGCGCGCACGATGGCGATGCCCAGATAGGCGATCCCGAGCATCTGATACGCCACCGGGGCGTTGAGCAGCAGCGGCGCGAGTCCAAGGGCGATGAATAGCCCGCCCAGGATAGACCGAATCTCTGTGATCCCGCGCGGCCCTGTCGGGTGCAATCCGGTGAAACTCGTCACCGAGCGGGGGCGCAGCAGTGAAATCAGCCCGGTGACAATCGTGGCTATGGCTGCAGCGATTTGAAGCAATTGTAGAATCGGCATAGTATTTCCTCCTCATCTATAAAGCGGAGCGGATGCTCACGGCGTTGAGTGCGCATCCGCTCCGGTTATACCATAAAGAACCTATCCGAGAATTCGTCTTTGACGCACCAGAAGCGCTCATAAGCACGATTTTCGGATAGAGTCAAAATCCTATGCGTCTAGCAACCCTTTTCGCAGCCCAAGCGGGAGCGGGGCAGGGCGCTCGCAGGTGCTTTCCAACGTCACGCGACGGCCCTCGTTCGCTGCGTCGTGGATGGCGTGCATAATGTCGAGGACGTGGTAGGCGAGTTCGCCGCTGGCGCGGTGCGGACGCCCGGAGCGTAGCGCGTAGGCCATATCCGCCACGCCGATGCCCCGGCTGTTCT
>JBJYXQ010000457.1:0-7021 GCA_046260035.1 Anaerolineae bacterium | reverse complement strand
GCTTTGACCAGCAGCATCACCCGGCGCGGCGACTTCAACATCCCCACCAATTCCTCGATGGAGTGCGCGCCGTAAATTTCGCGTCCCGCCGCGCTGCCATTGATGAAGGCATCGACTTTCGATACAGTGCGGTTGAACACGGCTACCTTGAAACCATGATCGCTCATATTCAACACCAGATTTTGTCCCATCACAGCCAAACCGATGAGACCAATGTCACATTTTTCAGTCATTTGGAAACCTCCTAGAGTTATGTAGGTAACAAGTCTAATTTCTACTTTCTAATTTCTGTCCCATCGCAGCCCAATCCGTATGGAACGAGCCCTCGCGATCAATGCGGCGGTAGGTGTGTGCACCGAAGTAGTCGCGTTGGGATTGCAGCAAGTTGGCGGGTAACCGTTCGCTTCGATAGGCGTCAAAGTAGGCCAACGCGGAACTGAAGGCGGGTACTGGGATGCCGTTGGCGGTCGCGTAACAGATCACCTGGCGCAGCGCATCCTGGCGCGCTTCCACAGCCTTGCCCAGATCAGCATCCAGCAGCAGGTTGGGAAGGTTAGCATCGCGCGCAAAGGCCGCAGTAATCTTGTTGAGGAATTGCGCGCGGATAATGCAGCCACCACGCCAGATTTTGGCGATTTCGCCGTAATTCAAATCGTATTCGTATTCCTCGCTGGCGGCACGCAGCACACCGAAGCCCTGAGCATATGAACAAATCTTGGCAGCATACATCGCCCGTTCCATCGTATCCACAAAGGCATCCACATCCCCATCAAACGCAGGGGCCGGACCACTGAGGAATTTCGACGCGCGTACACGTTCCTCTTTGTACGATGAGAGCATCCGCGCCTCCACCGCCGCGCTGATCATCGGCGCCGCCGCCCCCAAATCGAGCGCGCTCTGCGACGTCCATTTGCCGGTGCCTTTGTGCTGCGCCTCGTCGAGGATCACATCCACCAGCGGCTTACCGGTCTCCTCGTCCAGCGTGGCGAAGATGTCGCGGGTGATTTCGATGAGATACGATTGCAGGTCACCTTCGTTCCAGCGCGCGAAGATATCGTGCAGTTGTAGCGCCGACAGCCCCAGACCGCGGTGCAGCACGTCGTAAGTCTCAGCGATGAGTTGCATATCACCATACTCAATGCCGTTGTGCACCATCTTGACGAAATGCCCAGCGCCTTGCGATCCGATGTAAGCCACGCAAGGACTCAGCACCCCATCCGGCTCCGCGACTTTGGCGGAGATGGCCTCGAAGATCGGGCGGATGAGCGACCAGGCTCTCGGATCGCCGCCGGGCATAATCGATGGCCCCCACAGCGCGCCATACTCACCGCCGCTCACGCCTGTTCCCAGGTAGCGGATGCCATCTGCCTCTAATGCAGCAGCACGGCGCTCCGTATCGCGGAAATGCGAGTTACCGCCGTCGATCAGCAAATCGCCGCGATCCAGTGCAGGCCGCAACCCAGCGATGACGGCATCCACCGGCTTGCCCGCCGGCACCATCATCAGGATTTTGCGGGGACGTTCCAGCAAGCCGAAGAAGTCGCCCAAAATCTGGTAACCAACCGCCTTGCCGTCACCGGCCGCATTCAACGCCATGACCTTATCGCTGTCCAGATCATAACCGGCCACGCGGAAGCCGTTGCGCGCCATATTCAGCGCGAGCATCCGGCCCATGACCCCAAGCCCTACGATACCGATATCTGCTTTCTGCATAGGATCTCCCGTCAACTAAACGACTTTCCCATATCCGTTTCTGTCGCTTCCTTCACGTCCTTCTGGAAAGTCGACGTGGCAATGAGTTCCTGAAGCTTGGCTTCGTAGGCTGCACCATCCAGTGGGATCTCCACGGGCTGGCTGGTAAGCGTCGAATACAGCATCGCGTTCGCCAACTCAACGGAGCGGATACCTTCCTCGGCAGGCGCAATAAGCGACGCGCCGGTCAAAATCGCGTCGGCGAAGTTCTCGAGGACCGCCATATGCTGCCCACCGTGGTTGTCGAACGTGAAGGTCTCAACTTCGGAGGGGGGCCGCGCGAAGGATTCCTCGGACGTACGCAGGAATTCCGCCGCCGGGACCAAGTTGCGCGTGAAGGTGATCTGATTGCCTTCGTAGACCAGCTTGCCGTTGTCGGCCGCGATTTCCAGCCGGTTGGTGCCCGGCGCTTCGCCCGTGGATGTGACGAACAGGCCCGTACAACCGCCATGATATTCCAGGAAAGCCGTGACCTCATCCTCGACCTCGATGGTGTGACGCTTACCAATTTCGCAGAAGCCGTGGACCTTTGCCGGCATCCCTGTAATCCATTGCAGCAGGTCGAGGTTGTGCGGGCACTGGTTGAGCAGCACACCGCCGCCCTCGCCACCCCAGGTCGCCCGCCAGCCGCCGGAATCGTAGTAGGCCTGCGTGCGGAACCAGTTGGTGATGATCCAGTTGACGCGCTGTAAGGCGCCGAGCTCGCCGGACTGCACCATCTCCCGAATCTTCTGGTAGAACGGATCGGTGCGCTGGTTGAACATCGCCGCAAACACCATCTCCGGATTGCGTTCGTGGGCGGCGATCAAGCGCTCGCAGTCGGCTTTGTGGACGGAGATCGGCTTCTCGACGAGGACGTGATGGCCCGCATCGAGCGCAGCGATGCCGATGGTGGTGTGGAAGTAGTGCGGCGTGCCGATGATGATCGCGTCGCAGACCTTGTCGGCCAGCAGCTTGTCCGAGTCGTAGTAGGCTTTGACACCATAGTTAGCTGCCGCTGCATCCGCCTTTTCCGGCACGATATCGCAGACGGCAGTGAGCTGCACCTTAGGCTGATTCTCGATGTTGCGCAGATGCAAATTACCAATGTTACCAATACCAATGACGGCAAGTCGTACTTTGTCCATTATTTTTCCTCCAATTAGTCTGATAGTCTTCAGTCAAAAAGCCCGATAGTTGCTAACGATTCAGTCAATCCGGCGGTTCGGAAACAATGCCGATGTTCTTTGGTCCCTTGAAGTCGAAAACCACACGCTCGAAGCGCATGTGATGCTGCCGGTAATAAATCTCAATCGCCTCGACGAGTTCATCGCGGCCCAGCTTCTCCTCAGACCAGAAATTGCAGCATGGAATCAACACCGCAGGCCGGACAAGCGCGGCCTCAGCCACGGCACGGGTCGCCTCATCCGGATGTAGTCCCACGATCAAGTCATAGTAGCTGGCGATAGACGGATCCAGCTCTGTTTGGCGATTGTCTACCCCTTTCAGTGTCCACCCACGCGGATCAACGACCTCAGAGTCGTAATTGTATTTTTTCTGCAGGATACGGCTGAGCATTCCCCGTCCCCCAGCGACGTCGGCGATATACTGGACGCTGCGCCCATAGCGTGCATAGATGAATGCCGCAACGACCTCAAAGCGATTGGCGTCACCGTGGAACCGATGTTGTTTCCTTCCCATAGCTTTCTCATTTTGTCAGCAGATGGGCAACCAGAGGTTGCGCGCGGATTGAGCAGATTTTTGATCAGTGCCCAATATCTCACCTACCGACGGAAATTGATATGCGCGTTCAATCCTCTTTCAGCCGATACAGCATTTCTCCCGCACGCGGAACCAGCAGGATGCCTTCGTCCTCACGGTCCTTCCACGCATCCAGATCGATGGTGGCCGGATCAATATATCCCAGGTTCACCTTTTCGCAACGTTCCTTCGGCACCCCGGTTGCCAGCGTGACCTTAATCCGCCGCTTCTCAACACCGGTTTCACCGTCGTATGCCCCCATACCACTGACGTGGGTACAGTGCGCCAATACACCCCAAGGATAATCCTTAAAGCGATCCCACTGCGAGAGGAAGTAATCGCGGCAATGATAGCCCACTTCATCCAGGATTTTGCCATGCGTGTACGAAATTTCGTCGATGTGCGGCGCGTAGATGATGACCTCACCGCCGTCGGCGATCGCTGGCTCCATCTTGTACATTCCCTTCGCTGCCGTCCAGATGTCGTCGTACAGCTCCGGCATCACCGAAAGCACGCGCTTGAACGGCTTTTCCACGTAGATGACGTGATGCTGCGCCGACAGATCCGCCGCCGCATCGTAGGCGTCTTCCGGCGTCCCGAAGTACAAACCGACCAGGTCGTGGTGGCCTTTCACCACCATGCTAAAGCAAAGCTTCGGGACGTCAATGAAGGATGCCGCTTTGTTGATGACAGCGCGCACCGGCGTCGTTTTGGTGCCGATCACCTTCCAACTGGTGATGACCGCCCCAAGCCAGTGCGAGAAGTTGATGACCTCCGGTCCGGCGACGCCGGGGAAAAAGTACTTATTCCCGCCGGAAAAGCCCACCACCTCGTGCGGAAACGTCGGGCCGCAGATGATGACCTGATCGTACTCCCACAGCTTCTTGTTGACCGTGACAGGTACGTCCATACGCATCAGCCCACCGGTGATCGCCTCGATCTCGTCCGCCGAAATGACGCCGATCTGCTTGAACGTCTCCGGTTTCTCCCACTCGTGGTTGAAGATGTGGACTTTGGCGTAGGTCGTCGCCTTTTCCTCCGCGGTAAGGCCGAAGAGCTTGAGCAGCGCCGCTTCATCCATCGCCATGTGCGTGCCAAGTGCGATGAGATAATCCAGCGCGGCGACCTTGTCGCCAATCGCATCGTAGAACACGCGGAACATCATGTCCATCGGCGCAGAACGAGTAGAATCCGGCGTGATGAACAACACGCGCTTACCCGTCATATCGTGCGCCGCGAAAGCCTGTGTCACAATCTCACGGACTTCACCTTCGGTGAGTGTGCGGTCAGCATACCCTTTACCGATTTTCTGCATAACGACCTCCTTATAAAAACCTTACCCCGAATTATAGTCAAAAATGAAAAGGAGCATAAGTGCATTTTAGTCTGGTGTTAGGGGCAAAGCACTCTTTGTGCTTGATCTCCATCGTATCGAAGGCACAGCCATCCGAGTCAATGCCGATGAAGAACTCATAACGGGGTTGCAATTCGATCAAAAAACGAGCAGATTTGGGGAAATTTTAGCATAGCACCTCCTTCAGTGTGAGTGAATGAAACAGGATACTTACCAGGTTCAAGAATGAACCAAAACGCTCAGTTTCGAGTATAGAGTATCCTTGACCTTACGGAAAAACCATGCTACTATGAGTGTGAGCGCTCACGTTACCGCTCACGCTAACTCTATTATAGCAGGTGAATTGTGAATAGCAAAAGGGTTACCATCCAGGACGTAGCTGAAGCTGCAGGAGTCTCCAGACAAACTGTCTCACGTGCCATCAACAATCGGGGAGAAATAAGACCGGAAACACGCGCGGAAATCCTGCGCATAGCCACAGAAATGGACTATCGCCCTAGCAGCATCGCCCGTGGACTGGCAACACAACGCACTGGCACGTTGGGGCTGATCGTCCCCGATGTTGCCAACCCTTTCTTCGCCGAAGTCGCGCTCGGCGCGGAGCACGAGGCGTATGCCGCAGGATACAACGTCTTCCTGTGCAACACGAATGAGGATCCAGAACGCGAAATCGCAGTATTGCGCTCGTTGGAAGATAAACGTGTAGATGGCGTGATTCTATGCAGCTCTCGCATTGAAGACGATACACTCCGTGAATCACTAAGCCATCACACCTGCGTGGTACTCGTCAACCGGCGATTGAACGGCGATGACTTCGGCTGCGTCATCATCGACGACGAAAAAGGCGGACACGACATCACCTGGCACTTACTCAACACCGAACACCGTGCTATCGGATTTTTATCTGGACCGCCAGCTTCGCGCAGCGGACAGAAACGTATGATGGGATATCGCACGGCGATGACAGAAGCCGGTATAGCCTATGATCCGGAGTGGATGCAGCCTTGTTCTCCCAGCGTCGAAGGGGGGCATGAAGTCGCCAAAGCGCTTCTCAAGAATCATCCAGAAATTACTGCGCTCTTTTGTTACAATGACCTCGTCGCTATCGGTGCACTGCAGGCCAGCCAAGACCTCGAACTGGCTATCCCAGATGCTCTCGCCATCGTCGGATTCGACGATATTCCGTTAGCCGCGCTGGTGACACCACCGCTGACAACGTGCCACGTCTCCCGCTACGAAATGGGCGCTCAGGCGATGAACATGCTCTTGGAACGGGTCAACGGCTGCACCACAGAATGCCAGCAAGTGCTCCTCCAGCCCGAACTCGTCATCCGCGCCAGCGCACCATAACGCAGCATCACACAGGCTGGACGCGCACCACGTCCGTTGCAGTCCGGCCTTCCTCGCAGATAAGGGCCACAGCACCACCCAAAAGTGGCTGCACATCTGTTACCGCGAACAGTTCCGTTCCATCGATCCATGCCCGCAACGTCGCGCCGGCAACTTCCAGGCTTAACGTGTACCTCTCACCGAACGTCCATGAGAGATCAGTCTCGGCGAGTACCTCGGGTGCATCGAACATCTTGACCAAGCGGACCTTCGTGGGTTTATCGGCACCATCGCGACACAACAACAACGCGTAGTAACGCCGCATTCCCTGCACACGAGCAGCAACACCGGCGGACTTGACCAGATGCGGCGTCACGTCGGCGGTGACGCGATAGTCGGTCCACTCGCGCGTCCCTTGTATCAGCAGTCCTGTGCCCTCATTCTGGATTAGACGATATGCTTCCGGACCGAATTGCACTTGATCCACACCATTGACCCATGCGCGCTGCCACATCGTCCCTATGTAGCCGGGGCGTGTAAGCGTGACGTCCGGTGCGCCATCCCAGGTAAGGTAATCCAGGTAAACGACACCGTCGGCACGCTGCGCACCGCTCACCTCAACACCGATTTCAGCAATCGGCGCACCGTCGGTATCGGGGACGCGCCACGTAAATTCACGCGCGTCACCCGGTCCGAACACAATCTGTGGACCGTCAATACGTTCAAGGCAATCCTCGGTCCCATAAATACGCAAATATAATCCACACGTGACCGGCATAGCATTGTCAGCATCGGCGGACAAACGCGCATGCACTGTTTGGCCCGAATAAAGCGTGGGGGACGCCA
>JBJYXQ010000456.1:0-3742 GCA_046260035.1 Anaerolineae bacterium | reverse complement strand
CCCGTATCCCATAGCCGCAGCCCTGCTCCCACGAGCAGCAGGAGCAGGAGCAATGCGCGTTCCCTCCACCAGCGAGACCCAATCGAGTGTTTCACAAACTTCCTTTGTCAGCAGATTAAGCAGAATTAGCAGATTCTCTCCTGGCTGACAGAAAATCCGCTCAATCTGCTGGCTACAACCAGAATTCACGGGCGAGAAAGTCCCGCCCGTGTGTAACCCTAACCCGACCAAGTCGAAGCATAAAGAAGCCTTCGACGCCCGTTTTCTTGCTCGATTGACAAGCACGTATGCGGTTAGGGCCTATTCTAGCTGAAAAATGACAGCGTGCTACCCCGCCCCACTCGCTCCACCGCCGGCAGCACCGCCTGCACCGGCGGCACCTGCCGCGCCCGCCGCGCCCCCAGCGGAACTCGAAGCCGCCATCATTGCCACGAATGCCCCGCGCCCGCCGTCCTCAGCAGCCAACGTACGGAACCACGCAGGCACTTCGATGTCTTCATGCTTCTTGAGATAACGCGCCCACGGTTGCGCCAATCCGAACGCCGCCGCATAGGACAGATAGCCCTCGAATTGTTCCCGGTGCACCAACGTGTCACGCTGACGCGTCACATCCACCAGATACTTCGCAAAGCTCTTCCACTCCAGCGCCTTCTGCTGATAATCCTCACTCAATGGGGAGAGCGACGCCCCCGCGATGATCAACCCGACGCCCAGTATCACAACAGCTATCGCGATAAAAAGCGGAAGTACACCCAATGTGTCCATCAGCAGCGCCGCAGCGGCAACGATTAGGCCTATCCCCAGGCACAACAGTAGCACGCCCCATACCACCAACGCAGTGCTGCGCCGTCGGCTTTCCGCGTTGAAGAATCCCAGGGTCTCACATTCCGTCTTTAGGGATTGCGAGAAAGGCTTGAGACGATTGTACATGTTATTCCGCAGTTTACTCAAACGCACCTCGGATTGTAAACCGGATTTGTCGCCAAAGAACATGTCGATCACGCCGCGCTCGTGCGGGCGCAAAGCTGCAGTATTGCTGTTCAGCCGGAAGATGAAGTCACGTCCCCGCAACCATGACCCGCGCTGCGCTTCCTCGATGACGATCACGCCGCGTTGGGCCAGATCAAAGCAAGCACCCAGCGCATAAGCCCACGCCCACGTCATATCCGTGCTGCCGTTACGCATCAAGACACCGGCGATCGCTGGTGGCAGATCACTCGGCGGCAGTGTCAACGGAGTTTCGCCGCGTCCGGATGACGAGACACGAGCAAGACGCAGAAACAAGACGAGTAGTGCCACAACAAGAGCCGCCCCAATCGAGCCGATAATGGCAAAAATGGGTCCATCGCGATCGCTGTCAGTGCCCCGCGCCTGCCACTGCGGCGCCGCATCGATAACGCTGCCAGGACTGAACCGCAAGGCCACGATCAGTGGCGCATTGGGCTTAAGATCGCGCGCGTCGAACGTGACCGTGTTCACGCCTTGCTCAATGGTCGCCGTCCCCTTCTGTACTTCCGGCGTGCCGAGTAGAGGCGCCGTCTCGGGATATGTCACGCGGATTGTGCTGGCGGCAATGCTGTACTCATATTCATCGGGCAACGCCTGCCAGATGAGAACGTCGGCATCGGATTCCTGGCGGACGACACCCCACACGCGGTAGGTCAAATCGAAGGTATGCGTACTGTCGGAGGTCGGCGCGAAGTGCCAGGTGACCTTAACTGGATCGCGTCCGGTAATCTCGACCTGCCCGGCATCTTTCCCTTCGGACAGCGGAACACCGTCCACACTTGCGCTGATGACATCGATCCCATCGGTGTACTCCGCAGGCAGGTGGCGGAAGACGTAGGTGAACGGCCCGCCAACGAAGCCAAACGTTAGCCGCTCCGTCACCTCCAAAGAACCGTCAGCCTGCACTGCCACATCCACGTCGAAACGGTCGGCACTGTAGGATTTAGCGGTCGGAGCGCGCCATGGCGAAAACAACAAGCTCAAGGCTACAACACTGAGTAAAAGTTGCTGTAACATCGGTTTACCCTCCTCTTTAGTTACATCGTCTTTAGTCGAATAGTCTTTAGTCAGGTAGTTGTCGTTGAGTAGTCGCTCGTTGAGTGGCGGGGAGAGATATAGTTGGGCAGCGATTTGCCCCACTACTGACTCATTCTTATCTTAACGGAGAACGGTGGGGTTGTCATTGTCCTAAGGACCAAATTCGCACTTGGCCTCATGGATAGTTTTTCCCCAGCGATCCAGCTTCGCGTGGCGAAAAGACTACCAGACGAAAGACTACGAGACTATGCTAGCCGAGGTAGAGGATGAGCACGGCTGCCAATCCCCAGAGGACAAAATCGACTTGCAACGGACGATCGGTGAGCACTACTTCGTCGGGCGCCAACGTGGTGCCCCGCACGTGAATCAGATACAGATAACGAAACGCACCGTAGATGACGAAGGGGATCGTCAACATCATCCAATGGTCAGGGGGCAGGTTTGGAGCAGAGAAGGTGTACAGGGCATAAGCCAGGATCATCGACGCAGTAACGATGCTGAGCAAATGATCGAGCAACATCACATTGTAGTCTCCTAGGCTGGCGCGGTGGTTAGTGGCCTCACTGCCGAGAAGGACCAGTTCGCCGCGTCGCTTGCCCAATCCCAGGAAGAGAGACAACAACGTCATACAAATGAAGAGCCAGGGGGAAAAACGCTCGGCGTCCACCAGCGGGATGCCCGCAGCCACACGCAGCACGAACCCGGCGGCAATCGCCATCACATCCAGGAGAACGATGTGCTTGAGGTAAAGCGAGTACGCCATTTGCAGCACGAGATAGCCAATCAGGATAGCGGCAAATAACGGATTGAGCAGCATGCCGAATACAATCGCCAACACCCCAATCCCCGCTGCCAGACCGAGAGCAAGTCGCGGCGAGATTTCTCCAGCCGCAATCGGTCGGCGGCGTTTCTTGGGATGCTCGCGATCCTTTTCCAGGTCCACCACATCGTTGATCGTATAGACCACGCCGGAAACCAGGCAGAACAACACGAAGCCGACCACCGTCCGCCAAAGATAAGGCCATTCCATGATCTTTTGATCGAAGACCAACGCCGCAAAAATAACGCCGTTCTTGATCCACTGGATTGGACGCATCGTCTTTAGAAACGCTGAGAAAACACGCATCACCTTACCTCCATAAGGCTTGTATCATACCCCAAGCGGATCAAACGACAAGCGACTCGGCTACTCAATGACTTGTCCGATTCGCCATTTCACCTATACTTCCTACAAGAAAGAGGTGAGAAATGCGGTTTGGAAACGGGCGTCACCCACTCCTAACCCCCTACCCCAGGTTTTGCGAAGATACTTTCTTAGAATAATCAATGCGAAGGAGGGTAACCATGCGTGCCACATTACGAGTGCTATGTATTCTGGTATGCTTGATGATGTTATCAGGTTGCGGCGTGATAGGGCGGACCCCCACACCGCTGCCCGGCATCAACTCACCGACACCGGAACCGCTGCCGTCCGCGACAGCCACGCCCACACCGGTTCCGCCGTCGCCGACGTTTGTCCCGCAGCCCACCTTCACCCCGCAGCCAGACGCGACAGTATCACAAGTCATCGTCCTGGATTACCCGCAGAACGGCGAAACCATCAGCAATCCACTCATGGTGCGCGGGCGCACGGCGGTGATGCCATTTGAGGCGACGCTCGTCGTGCGCGTATACGACGCGTGGGGCCAACTCTGTG
>JBJYXQ010000455.1:0-1557 GCA_046260035.1 Anaerolineae bacterium | reverse complement strand
TGTTGATATTATAGTCAAACGATGGAAGTGTGCAAATGACTGCGGTGTATCGGGTGTATTGATGACTTTTGGGCGTGTACTTCCAGTAATTCACATCCGTATATCGTGAGGCGTACCCTATATCGAGAGGTGCTTGAACTTTCTGCGTAAGCATGCTATATAAGTGATTTGGCAAGTAGATGTTCTGACTTTCGACTTGAGACTTTTCTACAGGAGGCGATATGGCCGGAAAATCGATTCACTGGGTTCGTACTGCGCAGGGTGACGGGGAGCGTTTGAGCAATCAGGCACCACTGGCGTTTACAAATGAGCCTGCGCCTGATGTGGCGTCCATTACGGTGGATGACGGTACGCGCTTCCAGACCATCGAAGGATTCGGTGGCGCGTTCACCGAGGCCGCGGCAGTAACGTTGTACAAAATGCCACCGGAGAAGCAGGCGGAAATCCTCAAGGCCTATTTCGATTCCCAGGAGGGGAACGGTTACACGCTCTGCCGGACGCACATCAACAGTTGCGACTTTTCGTTGGGCAACTACGCTTACGATGAGGTGGAAGGCGACGTAGCTCTCACGCATTTCTCTATCGATCACGACCGGCGGGCGCTGATCCCAATGATCAAGGCGGCGATGGACGTTGCGGGTGACGCACTCAAGCTCTTCGCCTCGCCGTGGAGCCCGCCCGCGTGGATGAAGACCAACGGCGAGATGAATCACGGCGGCAAGCTCAAGCCCGAATACCGCGATGCCTGGGCACGCTATTATTGCCGCTACATCCGTGAGTATGAGAAAGAAGGTGTTCCCATCTGGGGCCTGAGCGTGCAGAATGAACCGTTGGCGATCCAGACCTGGGACTCCTGTATCTACACCGGCGAAGAGGAGCGCGATTTCGTGCGCGACTACCTTGGCCCGACGCTGGAGCGTGAAGGATTGGCGGACGTCAACCTCATCATCTGGGACCACAACCGCGACTTGCTCTACGAGCGCGCCAAGGCCGTGTTGGACGATCCTAAAGCCGCGCGCTACGTGTGGGGCACCGGCTTCCACTGGTACGTCGCCGACTGTTTCGACAACGCCCAGCGGGTGCACGATGCTTACCCCGACAAACACTTACTCTTCACCGAGGGCTGCCAGGAAGGCGGGCCGCATCTCGGCGAGTGGGCCGTGGGCGAGCGTTACGCTCGTTCGATGGTCAACGACCTCAACCGCTGGACGGTGGGGTGGGTGGATTGGAATCTGGTGCTGGACGAGATCGGTGGGCCGAACCATGTGGGCAACTATTGCAGCGCGCCGATTATCGCCGATACGCGCACGGGTGAGGTGTTCTATCAAAGCTCGTATGACTACATCGGCCACTTCTCGCGCTACATCCGACCGGGCGCGCAGCGCATTATCGCCGCTGCGACGTGTGACGAATTGGAGACAACAGCATTCCTCAATCCCGATGGGCAGATCGCCGTCGTCGTGCTTAACCGCACGGAGAAAGACTTGCCGTTTGCGATTAAGTTTGGTCAGCAAGTCGCTGTCACTGACAGTCCGGCACATTCGATCCAGACTTATT